>JAXGSX010000204.1:0-6555 GCA_040775225.1 Kiritimatiellia bacterium
CGGCAGATTTTCGTGCAGGTAAATGCGGACATCCCGCAAGTCGGAAACGCCCAGGTGGTAAGGCTGGCGATGCGCCACGCCGAACGGCTCGCCCTCGTCCCATCGGTTATTGCCGTTAACGTCCAGGATGCCCGCCAGGTACACCGGCCCTTCCTTGAAGCCGGAGAAACCGAACATGGGATTCTCCGGATCAAGGTACGGATAGGAAACGCTGATTTCGTTGCCCTCGTACGGCACTTCGTCGTTGGCCCAGGTCAGGGAGAATTCGCCGGTATTGTAATCCATCCGGCCGGCGACGCCTTCGCCTTCGCCTCTGCCTTCATAGGTGAAAGTCTCCGGCCCGGTGAAGGTAAACGTCGCGTAACTGTAAGTAATCTGCTGACCATCCCACCAGTACATGATGGCCGAGATTCTCACCGCCGTGCCCGCCCGCACGGGCGCGTAAGGCAGGCGGCCGTTATAACTCCGGGTGCCGTCGGCGTAACCGATAACCTCGGAGACGGTATTGTCCAGGCCGATCTGCGAGGCTTGTTCGGGTCCGTCCATCGAATTTGTCTGGTAGCCCCAGACGCGGTATTGGCCGGTTTTCTGGCCGGTATAAATTATCCGGCCGGTGACGCGCGGACTCGGGTGGCTGCCGGAACGCGAGGGATCGGTGCCGGCGATGAACTCGGCGTAATTGCTCCAGCCGTCATTGTCATTGTCCAGATACGAGTCATCCCGCTTGGGATCCAATCCGTATTCGGATTCCCAGGTGTCGGGCATGCCGTCGCCATCGTCATAGAGTTCGCCCCAGGTCAGGGCATAGGGATCGGTGGTGCTGCGGCTGTCGTAATCGCTCAGGCCGTCGCCGTCGGTATCCCAGTTCATCGGGTTGGTGCCGGCCATGTACTCGGCCCAGTTGGACAGGCCGTCGGTGTCCGGATCGCCCCAGCGCCCGTTGACGCCGGTGGCGTCGTAGGGGTCCAGTCCGTACAGGATTTCCCACCAGTCCGGCAAGCCGTCGCCATCGGCATCGGTGGAATCCGGATCGGTGGGATCAAGCGTCTGCATCCAGGTAACGTCCGGCCTTGCGCCGTACGCGCGCCCGCACATCCACAACCCGCGCCCCATGTCAATATTGTAAGTGCTGTGCGTGAAATTATACGGATTGGCGGGATTGCGGAAATCATCCGGCAGGGTGATGGCCAGGTAATTCGACGCGCTGATGCCGTAGGCATCCGGGCTGGCGTCTGTGGCGACGGCATTGCTGCCGATGACGCGCGTGTCCAGCGGCGGCAGGCGCGGAATGCGCTTGACGCGATCGGCGGCTATCACCAGGTACTTGCTGGTGTATATTTGCGAATAATTCTTGGATAAAGGCGGACGCTGGGCCAGCGGAAACTCGCTGGGCACAATGCCGTCAATCGCCGGATCCGGCAGGCTGTTGAAAGTGTAATAGGCAAACAGTTTGTTGACCGATTCCGTATAGGGGCTGTTGCCGGCCAGGACGGTGCCGACCTCGTCGGGCGTCAATTCCCGATCCTTGCGCAGGATGATTTCCGACTGCGGCAGCGCGCGATCCCAGACGCGCACTTCATCAATGCTGCCGGAGAAGAATTTCTCCGCAGACACGGGGAAATGCCAGCCGCAAACCAGCTCGCGGGCGCCGACGCTCAAATTGCAATTCGGATGCCAGATGCCGTAGTTGCCTTCAATGCCCCGCGCCGGCACATCGGTAGTATGATGCGTCACCGCCGCGGTGCCGTTGACGTACAGGGTAAGTTTCGAGCCGTCAAACACGCCGGCCAGGTGCATCCACTCGTTCGGGCGCAACTGGCCCGCCAGCGAGGAAGCCGATGCCCGCTGCGTCGTATAGCCGCTGACGCCGTGAAACAGGATATACGGCACGCCGTCGGCGCCGATGCCCAACTGGAAATTGGCCAGCGAAACGGTTTGCGGGCCGGTCGGGGTGTCCACGGTGTATCCCGACGATTTCTCGACGGCGACCTGGTCGTTCGGCGAAACCAGACGCGCCGGCAGCACCCAGGCTTCCACGGTGAACTTGGAGAAATCACCGTAGTGCGACCAGGCGTACGAACGCCCCCACGAGTTCGTACCGTCCAGTTTCAGCACCCGGTTGCGCACCGGGTTCTGGTCGTCCAGCGGATCGCTGGCCGCGATTGTCCCGTTGGTGCGATACCCGGTGGTTTCCTGGTAATCGCCGATCATGTCATTGTCGGTGTCGAACCCTTCCGTCATCGCCGCCCAGCGGAACGGCACGGAACCGCGGGTATCGCTGTACGAGATGCCGCCGAACCCATAGGAACTCCAACCCTTGGTGAGTTCCGGCCGGTAATTGCGCCGGATGAAACTGTAAACGCCGCCGGCATAGGGATCCGTCCGCCATAAGGGCGCGGGACAGGTGTGCAGGTGGGCATTGCGGTAATAAGTGTATTCCTGGAAATTCGGCAGTCCGTCGTTGTCCGGATCGTTGTTGACGCAGCCGAAACAATGCGGGCCGACAATCTCGCGCACCGCCAGAAATCGCGCGGGATCTTTTTTATCTAATATGCGGACATTGTTCCGGAAGTAATCAATCAAATCCAGGGGGTAAACAAACGGATCGCCCGGCAGGCCGACCTGGTATCCCGCCTGGCCCAAATTAGCGTCAACCTCGCCCACCAGCGGCATCCAGATTTCCTGGGCCGGACGGCCGCTGTCAATCTTGGAGATAAAGCCCACCAGCGGATTGAGGCAATGGAACACCTCCCAGAAATCATCCATGCCGTCCCGGTCGCTATCTATAGGATTAATCGGGTCCACCACGGCGTCCTCTTCCGGCCGCGGGAAATTATAACCGGCATAAGTGGTTTTATAATCCTCCATCCCCAATGCCGCCGCCGCGGGGAATTCATCCCGCAACAAGGCCAAATCGGTTATAAGGCCGTTGTAGTAAAGGAATGACGGGCAGGTGAGGAAATCCGGCGGCAGGAAAACACGTGTTTTACCGCCGTCCCATCCCCAATCCCACCATGACATCTGACGCGACAGAAAATACATATACCAGCCCGGATCGCTATATTGCCACTCGGCCACCGTGCCGGTCCAGTATTCCTGCCAGTTAAGCAGGCCGTCGTGATCGTCATCGTCATCAGAGTTGTTATAGCGCGCATCTATCCCGGCATATCTCTCCCAGCCGTCCGGCATCCCGTCCCGGTCGGCATCCACCAGGGTCGGGCAAGTCATAGCGTCGCGCTCCTGTCCGTCATCCAGCCCATCCCAGTCGGTATCCGCCGGATGCGGATCGTTCGGCGCGGGAGCAATGATGGCGCCCGGATCCGTCGGCCAGATCTTGGTGTCCCAGGCCAGGTCGCGGCTGAGCGGATGCGAAAGGTTGGCCCATTCATCCCGGTTCCGCAAGCTGGAGAAGGGGCTGGGTTCGTCATGGTTCCAATCGGCATCCGCCGCGTAATTGGGATTCAGCCCGACATATAATTCCCAGCCGTCGGGAATGCCGTCGTTGTCGCTATCCTGGTTGGCGGGCTGCGTAAACGCCGTGCGGTTTGGAAACAGGAAGTCGTCGTTTTCCGCAATCACACGCCCGCCGGCATCCCAGGAAACCCGGCCCAGGTAATCCCCGCCCAGGTATTCCTGGTAAGCGTTGTAACGCTCCGTCAGCCACGGACCGGTCCAGGTAATGGAAACCGAGATATTGGTCAGGGTATAGCCGGCGGCCAGCGATCCCTCGAACCAGGCCGTCACCGGCGAAAACGACGATTCCCCGGGCGAGCCATCCGGGAACAGCGGCGGCGGGGCCATATACACCAATTCGTTTTTAATGGCCGGGTTGATCAGCGGTATATCCATCCCCGTGGTGTAAATCCCGTCGGCGTCCATGTCCACCCAAACCGGGTAGCCCGGCAGGTAACGCGGCAAGCCGGACACCATACCGTAATAAACATCGCTGATCACCGTGCCCGGCAAGCCGTTGGATAAGGCGCTGTCGCCGATCAGGACGGTATCGGCATACAGGGTAAAGGCGTTGTCGCCGTCAACATCCACCCAGAATTGCCCATCCGGGCCGAACAGGACATTGTCGGCAAACAAGGTGCCCGAAACCACGTTGGTGATGCCGTTGGTCATCTCCAGCACGCGCAGGTCGCGGCGCACGGCCATGTAATCGGCGTCGGTATTGGCCAGCGCATCGCTGTAATCCAGCAGGTTCAATTCAAAGCTATTTTCATACCAGTCATCCATGCTGTCGCCGTCCGTATCGGCATGCGTCGGGTCGGCGCCGAGCAGATACTCCGCTGAATCCGTCAACCCGTCGCCATCCGTATCCCAGTTGCCGGCGTTGGCTATGGCGGGTTTAAGCGTCACCCAGCTTAAATTGGCGGAGGCGGTCAAGCCGCGGGCAAAAGCTTCCGCCGAGCGCCAGTACCAGAAGTAATACTCCCACCCATCCGTCATCTCGTCGTCATCGGTATCGGCCACCATGGGATCGGTTCCCGGATCGTCATCCGGCGTCCAGAAAACATCGAAAGTGGTGGCGGAAGTCCAGCGGCCGCCGTTGGTGGAAATAAACCCGTCGAAGCCGCGGCATTCCAGGAGATTATGAAAAGACGGCCCGCCGGCGTAACCGGTTTTAGCCCCCACTCCCAGCGTTTGCGGGGTAAGCATGCGCGTACGCATCAGCGGGTAGCCGGGAATTGCGCCGGCAATTCCATCGTAGGAAACCCAATATACTCCGCCGGCCATATCACCGTCCGGCGATTGCGAATCATCCCGGACGGCGACCAGGGCCGGCGGATTGGTTGCGGTGGAGGGAATCCAGTCGCCATCAATATTGCCAAAAGACCCATTGATCGTGGCGCTATCCTTGGGATTCAAGCCCCAAGCGACTTCCCAGACATCGGGCAGACTGTCGCCGTCCAGATCGCCGGCATTGTCCCACGGGTATTTCTCGCGGCTGAACAGAACCGTGACAATCCGGTCATTGTCCATCTTCAAGGTTATGGGATTAACCCGGGTGGGCGAAGTGTAACTGCCCAGTTCGTTGTTAATCCAGGTCGAGCCGTTCCAGCGCCGGCCGGTCCAATCAAACAGGTAACTCCTGTAAGTCACGCCATCCACGACGATATTGGAGGGGATGGCCGTCAACGTCACTTCCCAATCAACAGGATAAAAAAACGATTCCGGATCGTCGGGGATAGGGGTGCCTTCCGGAGCCCGTTGGACATAACCCGCGCCCACCAGCCAATTGGAATTGGTTTCGCCAGCCAGGATGACATGCACCGTGAGCTTTTTCCCGGTAAACGAGTAAGTGGTGATGAAATCAGTAACGACACCCTCTGTTGTAGTGTGTGTCACCGGGTTAGGTGTCGGCGACCCATACAACGAACTTAAGCTGTTGAAGTAAACACTATATTCGCCAACCGGCGCATTGGATATCGTGGTCTCGCCGGTCCCGCCGAAAGGCCCGGCATAGTCCGAGGGATATTCCGTGATAATCCAAGTGGCATTGGTCATAACATTGCCGTCGCCGTCCTGCGGCAGAATATGAATGTCGCCGTATTGCCTGGTATAAACCCCGGTCACTTCCTGCGGACTGGCGCCGGCCAGCACCACCGCCGCGTTGGCCGGCTTGGTGTAGCCCACGACATTGGAAAAAACGATTGTAACAGTACCGGTGGGCAAAGGATTCAAATCGGTGGACACACTCGCGCCACTACCGTCATGCAAGTGGGTGTACCGGGTCGCGTAGGCGCTGGAATTGGTCAGCATGGCCGACGGAGCAGAGAACGACCAGTAGGCTGTCGCCTCGGATACAATTCCCGTGGTGACTACTGATAACGTGTTGGAATATTTATCGAAGTAAAAATTTGTTATAGTATACACGGGGTTTGCCATTGGCGTCGTATATGGCATCCCCCACGGGCCATTGCCCCAATACACATCTTGCCCGCGATAATAAAAAGTTCTGTTGACAGGGGTGTCTCCGAAATTATATTCACCGCCGGATAAACGCCATGGCTGCTCACCAAAGCGCCACTGGCCATTGCCGATGATGTTGGTGCCATACATTAAATTAATTTGCGTCAGTTTACTACCGCTATAGGTGTAATTGCCTATGTAATCAGTAGTTAAGCCTTGGGCATTTGGTTTCGAGACTGCGATGGCAGTCGAATATCCAGCAATTGTACCAAATGTGACCGTGTAGGTGCCAACCGGGGCATCAAAAATAGTTAACTCGCCCGTACCAGATGTCGAATTAGTATAATCAGTCGGATACTGGGTAATAGTCCATGGGGCATTCGTCAATGGATTGGCATTTTCATCTTGCGGCAGTATATGAATGTCGCCATGTTGCCGGGTGTAAATACCGGTCACAGCTTGGGGATCAGCGCCGGTCACGTTAGTGGTTACATTACCAGGCTTATCGTAGCCTGGCAGATTGGAAAACACGATCGTGACTGCCCCGGTAGGAAGGGGGGTTAAATCCGTCGGGACCGGCGCACCGTCACCGTAATGTATGTGCGTGTACTTGGCTTGATACGCGCTGGAATTGGTGAG
>JAXGSX010000205.1:0-6549 GCA_040775225.1 Kiritimatiellia bacterium
ACACGGCTCAGGCAGCGGAACTTGAGGCCCCAGGCCCGGCCGTGGTTGGACGCCAGGGCGAAGACCACGGTATGCCGGCCCTTGCCGGCCTGGAACGGGATCAGCGCCTTATCCACGCCCGCCGGGTTGGCGCCCTTGCGGTCGCAGTACACGGCGCGCCCGTTAACCCAGATTTTCACCGGGCCGTCATATCCCACCCCCAGGTTGATGGGCGCGGCCTTGGCGCAGACCAGGCGGCAGACAAAATAAACCATCAAGTCACGCGGCGCGCAGTTGAACACATCCCGCAAATCCCACAAATCCCCGGGAAACTTCCGGAGCTTGAGGCCCAGGCGGCTGAAATCCTCCGGCAGTTCCAGCTTGCGGATATCCGCCGGCGCGGGGAGCGGCCGGCTGACCAGGGCGCGGTCGGCAAAGTTGCCGCCCGGCATCTGGCCGGCGCTCAAGGATTGCAAGCCTTTCAACAAATTGCGCCGCAGCGCCGGATCAGAAAGGGATACGGGGCCGAACACCGGCAGGGAGCGATCCGCGGCGTCGGTGATATTGCAATAAGGCGCCAGGCCGCGCCCATAATGCAATGCCATGCCGGAATGTAGCAGTGTCGCACGCAAAACCGCGGCATCCCTGCGCAATTCGGTACAATAGGCGTATTCCTGGCCGGCGGCGTCCGAGAGTGTGAAGCCGGCCGGCCGGCCGGGCGCCTGCAAACCGCCAACGACGTTTTTAAAAGCCAGCACGACCTGCGCGCAGTTATGCTCGCGGTCGCGCTTGAAGCTGATGCCGCCCAATTCAATCGGCGGCAAACCGCGGGCAGGCTCGCGCCGCAACACCAGCATCGCCTGCGCCAGCCGGCGGCCCAGGCGGACCATCTCCCGCCCGGAGACGTGGATGGAATCGTCCAGGGCCAGGTCAATCGCCGGCACGGTAAGGAGATTTTTAATCAGCCGCGGCAGGCAGCGTTGTTGTTCCTGGATTTGATTCCAGAACCCCGCGCGGTCAGGCGACCAATTATAAACTCCGGCCAATTGGACGATGGCCCATGGCAGCCGGGGCTGGCGGAAATCGCGTCGGACGGCGGCCACGAGGCGCTTCATCCGGCCGGCATACTTGTTCACGCTTTTTTCCTGGGCATCCGACTCGCCCTGGTACCATAACATGCCGGCGGCCTGGCCCCCGCTTTTGACAAACCGGCGCAACATGGCGCCGTAGAGGCTGCGGGATCCCAAGCGCTTGCGCGCGGGATTCCATTGTTCCATGGACGTCCCGCCATGGGCGCAGGCCAGCAAGCCTTGCGGCACGCCGGTCTGCCGGAACATTGCCTGGCCGAAACCCATGGCCGGGCCGACCCCTACTCCGTTGGGCCGGCCGCGCGGCGCGCGCGCCCGGGGCGTCCGCGAATCCGGCCAGCCGCTGTGGACCGCGTCCACCGACTCGGCCAGGACGTGGATCGGGTCGCGCGCCATGCCCCATTCGTCGTTCATGTACATGGCGCGCACCAGGGGGTGCGGCTTCATCGCATCGCACAGGCGTCCGATGCCTTCCATGTTCGACTGGCCGCCCAGCACCCAGACATCGCCGACCAGCACATCGGCGGCGGCGATTTCCTCCAGCGCGGCGCCGGCCGGGGAGCGGATGGCCAGGGCGATGTCATAAGGACCGCCGGCCGGCAGACCGCGCAGGCGTCCGGCGTACTTGCCGCCGCGCGCGCGGCCGATTGCCCGGGTCTTGAAGCCCGGCAGGGCGCGCCCCTGCCGCGTCACCGTGGCGGTCACGATTCCCGCCTGCGCGCAAATGCCCGTAATCCGCGCATCGCTCCGGTTGGCATGATCCCGCTGCAGTACCATTTTCTCGAATAACCCGGTTTTGATTTCCATATACAACACCTTGTGTTTTTGCTCAACCTTTCGTTCCTGCCACGCAAGGTGGCAGGGGACGCCTTTTGAAACTGGCTCTTCTGTCTTCTGAATCCTGAATTCATTCAAAACATGAGTTTTGAAATTGGCTCATTTGCGATAAATTATTTCGCTCAACGGGCGTTTGGGCACATGGTGGCGGCCGGCGGCGTCGCGCCAGTACTTGATCGCGCCGCGGCGCGCGGTCTCCAGGATCACCGTCTCCCGCGGCCGGCCGAGGGCGAGCGCCAGCATGATTTCGTAACGCGCGGGGATGCCCAGGACGCGGCGCAAGCGGGGGCGGTTGATGGAACCGATCATGCAGCCGCCCAGCCCCGCCGCCGCGGCGCCCAGCATGATGCTTTGGGCGGCGATGCCGTGGTCGCAGCCGCAATCCGTGCGGATGGCGGTATCGCCCAGGATCAGGATGTAGGCGGCCGGGCGCTCCCCCGGCGCCGGCCCGGGCCAGTCTTTAAGATAGCCGGCCCAGGCCAGGCATGGAAAAATCGCGGCATTGCGGCGCGGCGCATTGACCGGGATGAATTTCAGCGGCTGCAGGTTGCCCCCGGAAGGCGACAGCCGGGCCAGCTCGATCAACCCGCGCAGGGTTGACATGGGGATCCGCTGCTTTTCGTAAAATCGCCGAAAAGTGCGGCTGTGTTCCACCAAGGCCGCCACGGCCGGCAACCGGGGAATTCCGGCGGCGGGTGTTTTCATATCTGCCAGGCTCCTTTTTTGGCGGAATCCCGGATGACGGCGCAGGCGCGCGCCGGGCCGGTCTGCCGCAGTCGGTCGGCCAGCGGCTCATCCAGCGCCGGCAGCCGGCCGACGGACTGAAACAGGCGGTTGCGCGCGGCGGGGTTATTGCCGAATTCGGCGGCGGCCGCCGTGCCGTTATACGGATAATTCGCAAAGCCCGCCAGGATGGCATGTCCCACCATGATCGCCGCGCCGGCCAGGAATTGATCAGCGTAGGGCCGCAGCGCCTCGGCCGCCAGGTCGTCCACGAACGGCTGGCCATCCTTGTTCATTTCCGTGCCGACCTGCACCGGCAAGTGCATGCGGACGGCCAGCTTGGCGATTTCATCCAGCTTCGCCAGCTTCCGCGCGCGGACGGCCGGATCGGCAATTTTATGGTTGCGGTCGGGAATGATATTCAATGCGCAGACACCCTTGGCGCACATGCATTCCAGCAAGGCCTCGGGATCGGCTTCGGCGGCGCTGCCGCCATCGAGCCAGGCGATCATGGGCAAGGCATCGCATTCGCGCACCCAGCGGATAAAGTCGTCCAAAGGCGGAAAAGTATGCGGGCCGGGCTGCTCGTAGCCGAGTCCGCCGGCCTTGACCAGCAAGGCCCGGATGAATTCCTCCATCGGCGCCTCGGTGGCGGCATGGCGGGTAATGACTTCGATGGGCTTCTTCGACAAATCGGCCCAGAACCGGTGGTTAGCCGGGGCGGCGGGGAAGGCGGCTTCGGCCTTCAGGCGGTAAGCGCGCACGATGTGCCGCTCGGTAGGCGCGCCGGCCGGGGTCAACGGCAGAATTTCGGCGTCGTAATCCAGGGCCAGCGCCGGCACGGCGGCATTGATCCGGCTGACCAGCGCGCGGTTGCGCGCCTGCGCCTGCTCGCGGTACTGCTGCAGCACTACGCCCGGCGGCGAGCCCGAGGCCGGGAGGCGGACGAAGCCCGCGCCCATGATGTAAGCCACCCCGGGTTCGCCGGGCGAATTGATATCCGCCTCTGCGTATTCCGGGAAATACGCCCGGGTTTCGACATTGACGGTTGCGCGCAGTTTCAATATCCGGCCGGCGGCCAAAAACTCGTCCAACCCATCCAGCACGTCGAAATCGCACAAGCCGGCGGCGAATAATCCCGCGCGCGCGGCGTCCCAGGCCAGGTGCGCCGGAGAGCAGCCCAGGTTGTTGTAGGAAAAAAACGAATGCATGTGCATGTTGGCCAGGGGCACCTCGGCCGGCGGCCGCCAGTCCGGCTTGGCCGCCAGGCGCCGCAAGGCTTCCAACCGCCGCGCCTGGTCAAACACATCCAGTTCGGGGTTTTTGGAATACAGTTCTTTTTTCATAGGCGTCATTCTAAAGGGTTTGCCATTGAAAATCCATGCAATATTTCTACCTTAATTTTCTTCCCGACCCGGGCCACCCGCCGGCCTGGCGCCGCCAGACGAGCGCCCGGGCGCAAGCTCCGGTATCCGGCGGCGGCAAATAGGATGGACAAGCCGGAGCGCGGTTGTTATCTTTTCCGCACTCGAAAGGATAATCGCATGGTCTCGTTAAAAAAACTGCAACAACTGGTCCGGCAATACGGCACGCCGCTGTTCGTGGTGGACCACGACGAGCTGCGTCGGAATTACCTGACCTTCAAGAAATACCTGCCGCGCGTCCAGGCTTATTACGCCGTGAAGGCCAATCCCGACCCGGCCATCGTCCGGACGCTGTACGAGGCGGGCGCGAGTTTCGATGTCGCTTCCATGCCGGAATTCATGGTGGTGTACGAAAACATCAAAGACCTGCCCCCCAAGGAACGCCAGGATTGGATTTGGGACAAGATCATCTACGCCAACCCGATCAAAGCCGAGGAAACCCTGCGGGAACTCAACCAGTACAAGGCGCTGGTGACCTACGACAACACCGAAGAAATCGCCAAAATCCGGCAATTCGCGCCCCAGGCCGGCCTGGTGCTCCGCCTGAAGGTCCCTAACACCGGCGCGATGGTGGAATTATCCTCCAAATTCGGCGCGGCGCCCGGCGCGGCAGTGGATTTGATCCTGGAGGCCGACCGGGCGGGCCTGACGGTGGAGGGCTTAAGCTTCCACGTCGGCAGTCAGACCACGAATTTCGAAAACTACGTGCAGGCCATCAACCTGGCCGCGGGCGTATTCGAGGAAGCCCGCGCGCGCGGCTATCCCAAGATGTTCCTGCTGGATATCGGCGGCGGATTCCCGGCGCCTTACGATGACACGGTCAAACCATTCCGCGAGCTGGCCAGAAAAATCAACGCCGAGCTAAACCGGCTGTTTCCCAAGGAAATCCAGATTCTGGCGGAGCCCGGCCGGTTCATGGTGGCGACCGCCGGCACGGTCGTCGCTAAGATCATCGGCAAGGCCGTCCGGGACGACAAGCTCTGTTATTACATGAACGACGGCGTTTACCACACCTTCTCGGGGATCATCTTCGACCACTGCCGCTATCGGCTGCAGGCGTTCAAGCGGGGGGAGAAACAGATTTGCACCGTTTTCGGGCCGACCTGCGACGCGCTGGACGTGGTTTCCATGGCCGAGGAGCTGCCCGGCAACCTGGCGCGCGGCGACCTGCTCTACAGCCGGAACATCGGTGCCTACAGCGTGGCGTCATCCACGCCGTTCAACGGGTTCCCCCCCGCGCGGATCGTGCACGTCAACCAGTAAACGGGACGAGGGCGTCCCGGCTCCATCAAAGCGGTGCCTACAGCGTGGCGTCATCCACGCCGTTCAACGGGTTCCCCCCCCGCGCGGATCGTGCACGTCAACCAGTAGGCGGGGGCGCCACGGCGATCATCGGGTTGGCGGCGGAAACGGTCACCGTGGCGGTGGACCTGGCCAACTCGTCCTCCAGCGAGCCGACGGCGCCGTCGAATGACTCCTTGCCGCCCGGCGCGATTTCCTTGATCTCCGTCGGCAGGCCGATCTGGTCCAGCAGGGCGATGAACGGCTCCGGATCGAGTTCCTCAACGTTCACCATGGTACGCGGATTCCAGACGCCGCGGGCCACGAGCAGGGCGGCGGCCACCGGCGGCACTCCGGCGGTATAGCTGATGCCCTGGGACTCGACCTCCTCGTAGCACTGCTTGTGATCGGAGACCTGGTAAATCAAGACCTCGCGCGGCCGGCCGTCTTTCAAGCCCTTGACGAAATTGCCGATGCAGGTCTTGCCGGTGTAGTTCGGCGCCAGTGTCTGCGGATCGGGCAGCAGCGCCTTGACCACCTTCAGCGGCACCACCTGCTGCCCGGTGGTCAAGGTGACGGGCAGATGCGAGAGGAACCCGAGGGTGCGCAGCACGGTGAAAACATTGATGTAATGGTCGCCGAATCCCATCCAGAACCGGATACTGTCGGCGTCAATATTCCGCGAAAGCGAATGCAATTCGTCATGGCCGTTGAGGTAGATCGGCTGGGCGCCGACCACGGGGAAATTGTAAATGCGCTTGACGGAATGGGTGGGATATTCCCGCCACTGGCGGTCAATCCAGGTCCAGACCTTGACAAACTCGCGGAAATTGATTTCCGGATCGAAATTCGTCGCGAAGTACTTGCCATGCCGGCCGGCGTTGACATCCATGATGTCAATCGTGGCGATCTTATCGAAATGGCGCTTCGCCGCCAGCGCGCAGTAGGCGTTGACCACGCCCGGATCGAATCCCGCGCCCAGGATGGCGGTCAGGCCCTTCTCCCGGCAGCGGTCCCGGCGTTTCCACTCGTAGTTGGCGTACCAGGGCGGATTCTCGCAGACCTTGTCCGGCTCCTCATGGATGGCGGTATCCAGGTAAACCGCGCCGGTTGCCAGGCAGGCTTCCAGGACCGACATGTTGATGAAAGCGCTGCCCAGGTTGATGACAATGCCGGACTTGGTCTCCCGGATCAGGCGGACGGCCGCGGGCACGTCC
>JAXGSX010000206.1:0-6545 GCA_040775225.1 Kiritimatiellia bacterium
CGGCCGCCGCCGTGACGGCCGTCAGGAATCGGCGGCGGGGAATCGAATGTTCTTTGCGTTTCATGCGCACCTCTTTTCCAGGGTTCACGAATAACTGCGAGCCGGCGGTTTGGGCGTCAGCCGCGGCGCAGCAGCGTGTCGCGCGGCGGATCGGCCCGATCGGTTTCCGGATAATCAAGCGTATAATGCAAGCCGCGGCTTTCGCGGCGCAGCATGGCGGAACGGATGATGATTTCGGCGACAGCGGCTATGTTGCGCAATTCCAGGATATTGCCGGTGACGATGTAATCAAAGTAATACTCGCGGATTTCAGACTGCAAATTGGCGATGCGGCGCAGAGCCCGCTCCAGCCGCCGGTCGCCGCGCACGATGCCGACGTAATCCCACATGCAGGTGCGCACTTCATTCCAGTTATGCGCAATCACGACTTCCTCGTGGCTGGGCGCCGCCGATCCGGCGCGCCAGTCGGGGATGGCGGCGCCCGGCCGCTCGCGCGGCAGCGCCCCGACCTTTTCCGCCATGGCATGCGCACACACCAAAGCTTCCAGAAGCGAATTGCTGGCCAGGCGGTTCGCGCCATGCAGTCCGGTGCAAGCGACTTCCCCGCAGGCAAACAGGCCGGACATCTCGGTGGCGCCATCCACGCCGGCGGCGATGCCGCCGCAGAAATAATGCGCCGCCGGCACCACGGGGATCAGGTCGCGCGCCATGTTGATGCCGAACTTCAGGCAGGCGGCGAAAATATTCGGGAAGCGGCGCCGCAGGAACTCCTCGGGCTTGAAACGGATATCCAGGTAGACGCAGCGGGCGCCGCTGGCTTTCATGGCATGGTCAATGGCGCGGGCCACCACGTCGCGCGGCGCCAGCGCGCCGCGCGGATCGTAACGCTCCATAAAAGGTTCACCCGCCGCATCCACCAGCAGCGCCCCCTCGCCCCGCACGGCTTCGCTGATCAGAAATGATTTGGCTTCCGGATGATAGAGGCAGGTGGGATGGAACTGGATGAACTCCAGGTTTTTGATCGGCAAGCCGGCGCGCCAGGCCATGGCCAACCCGTCGCCGGTGGCGATGTCCGGATTGCTGGTGTAAAGATAAACCTTCCCCCCGCCGCCTGTGGCCAGGATGGTGTAAGGCGCGCGCGCGGCGGAAATCCGGCCGTTCCGCTGATCGAGAAAATACACTCCCACGCAGCGATTTTCTCCGGAAAGGCCCAAGTGGCCGGTGGTAATCAGATCAATGCACATGCAATGCTCGAGGACGGACACCCCGGGCATCGCCCGCACGCGGTCGAGCAACAGCCGCTCCACTTCGCGCCCG
The DNA here is from genome assembly GCA_040775225.1 of Kiritimatiellia bacterium. Lineage (GTDB taxonomy): Bacteria > Verrucomicrobiota > Kiritimatiellia > JAAZAB01 > JAAZAB01 > JAXGPF01. The sequence goes on from JAXGSX010000206.1 coordinate 1,318, forward strand.
GTGATGTCCCCGCAATGCAGCACCCGGCGGCGGGAATGCCCGCCTTCGCGGCCCAGGTCGTAACGGCCGGCTTCCGAGGGCGGCAACTCGGCAAACTTCAAGCCGAATTGTTCCAACTCCGCAATGCGCGCCGGTCCGGCGGCGAGGATGGTTTCCACCACCTGCTTGTCGCACAAGCCGGCGCCGGCCGCCAGCGTGTCGTTGACATGCTCCTGCAGGCTGTCATCCGAAGCCACCACGCAGGCAATGCCGCCCTGGGCATAGTTGGTGTTGCTCTCCGCGCGGTCTTTCTTGGTCAACACCCCCACCCGGCCGCGCCGGCCCAGGTGGATGGCCGACATCAAACCGGCGATGCCGCTGCCCACGACCAGGAAGTCAAAATCGAGAATCTGCATGCTCATAAACTTCAGCCCGAGCCGCCGCCCAGGGCGGCGGCTTACCCGCCGCGTTCCCGGCAGGTCGCCACGGCGCTGTCGAAATCGTGCTCCACGGGCACAAATTCCGCCAGCCCGGCCGAATACCAGGTGTCTTCCACCAGCGGCGCAGGATTCAGCATAACCATGGACAGGGACCGTTGCTGGAGATGCTTGGCGGCGCCCAGCAGCAGGCGGATGCCCAGCGATCCCATGAATTCCACCCCGGACATTTCCAGCACCACCGGCTGGTTTGCCAGTTGCAACTGCCGGTTAAATTCAGCGTCTATGGCCTGGACGCCCGCCACATCCAACCGGCCGCGCAAATGCATAACCAGAACTTTATTGACCGCATCCGGCTTGACATCAAATTCCATATGCTCCACCTTTCCTGATAATTTCACCTTGCCGATCAATGCCGCCCGCCTCAACCTTTTAAGCCCCGCAAGCCGGCCGGTAAGGGCGGAATCGCCATTACCCGGCCGCCGCCGCGCAGGGAAGCCGTCGCCGCGCAACCCACCGCCACGCTCATACGGCCGGCCAGCGGCGTTGAAACCGGCTGCTTGCCCGTCAAAAGCATATCCAGAAAATCCCGGCAGATCACCGGATCGGCCCCGCCGTGGGTGCCCTCGGCTTTTTTGATGGAATAGTTGCGGTCCGCCAGGTTCTTCCATTTCCGGCCGCGGCGCATTTTCACGGTCACGACGCTGTGGTCATCCAAATTTTCCATCCGGCCTTCCGTGCCGATGAAAACATAATTCCGCCAGTAGTCCGGGGTGAAATGGCACTGGGTGTAACAGGCCTTGACGCCCCCCGCAAGCTGCATGATCACCACGCTGTTGTCCTCGACGTTGACTTCTTTCCGGAAGCAGCAGAACTGGTGGTGCGGCCATTCCTGATACTCGCCGCATTGGCGCCGGTCCGGGCAGGTCGGGCACTCGCGCCGGTTGGGTTTTTTGCCGCCGTAGAAATCCAGACTGCCGAATGCGGCCACCTTGGCCGTGTAATCTCCGGCGATCCAGTGGATCATGTCAAAATCATGCGACGCCTTCTGCAGCAGCAGGCTGGTGCTATTCCGACGTTCGGCATGCCAGTCATGAAAATACCAGCGGCCGCCATGGCCGACGAAATGGCGCACCCAGACCGCCTTGATTTCGCCGATGGCGCCGGAATCCACGATTTCCTTCATGCAGCGGAAGATGTTCATGTAACGCATGTTAAACCCCATCATGAGATGGCGGCCGGAAGTCTTGTAGGCCCTTAACACCCGGTCGCAATCCGCTACGGTGATAGCCAGGGGTTTTTCGCAGTAAACATGCTTGCCGGCCTGCAAGGCGGCAATCGCATGCTCGGCATGGCAATAATCCGGCGAGGCAACCACCACGGCGTCAATATCGCTCCGCTCCAGCAAGCGCCGGTAATCGGTGGCAAAAAACGCATCTTGGCCGTAAGCCGCGCGGAAATCAGCGGCGAATTCGGCGTGAATATCCGCGCCGGCCGCCACTACGGCGTCTCCCTGCGGCTGGTGCAGGCTCTGGGCCAGCTTGCCGCGTCCGGACACTCCAATGACTCCGATCCTGATTTGCGAATTTTTTGCGCGCCGCTTCGCCATTTTCCTGCCGCTCCTTCATTCCTCGCGATGGTTATGCCGGCGCCGCCGCCGGCAATGAATCAAGCACACAGTATAAACCGCACCGGCGTGATGTCAAACCTATCATGCGCATTGCGCGCGCGGGTCGTCACTGCGGCAGCACCGACACAAACGGCTGCTCGCGGCAGCGCCCGGCGTAATCCAGGCCATAACCCGTCACAAATTCATCGGGACTGGTGAAGCCGACATAATCCACGCGGCAATCCGCGGCCCGCCGCGCCGGCTTGTCCAGCAGCACGCAGGTTTTCAGCACGGCCGGCTGGCGGCGCCGCAAAACAGCCTGCACGCGCTGCAGGGTCCGGCCCGTGTCGACAATATCGTCCACCAGCAGCACGCGCCGGCCCCGGATGCCGACGCTGAGATCGCGCAGCAGGCGCACCCTGCCGGACGGGCGGCGGCCGGCGCCATAGCTGGCAACGGTCATGAAATCCACAATCAACGGCAGGCGCCGGCCATGCAACTGGCGCACGAGGTCGGCGACGAACACGAAACTGCCGTTCAGCAGGCCGACCACCACCACTTCGCCGCCGGCAAAATCCGCGGCAATCGCCTCCGCCAGGCGCCGGACCCGGCGCTGCAGGCGGCGATCGGAAATCAAAATTTGGGTCGCACGCATGGTTCCTCGCCGGAATTTATGGGGCGGACAGGGATTTCTCCGTCACCGTCTCCGCGATGGATCTCCTGCCGGGCGGCCTCACACCTGGAATCGTTCCGTTTGCGACTGCAACTGGGTGGCGGCGTCTTTCAATTGGCCGGCGGCGGCGTTGAATTGCCCGAGCGAATCAACGGTTTTGCGGGCCGCGGCATTAAGGGATGACATGGCCTCGCTGATTTGGCGCGCCCCGGCGGATTGGGCTTGCATCCCCTCGTTCACCAGCACAAACCTGGAACTTAAAGTTTTGACCTGTTCGATGATCCGGCCCAGCTGGCCCACCACGCTGTTGACGGTCTGCAAACCGGAGGATACATCGTTGTTGAATTTATCCACTTCCATGACTCCGGTTGACACGGAAGCCTGCATTTCCCGCACCGTCCGCCGGATATCGGCCGCCGCAACGTCCGTCTGGTCGGCCAGCCGCCGGATTTCGCGGGCGACCACGGAAAATCCCCGGCCGTATTCCCCGGCCTTCTCCGCCTCGATGGCGGCATTCAAAGAAAGCAGATTGGTTTGTTCGGCCACCTGGTTGATGATGGCCACCATGTTGTTGATGCTGGCAGTCTTGGCATTGATGGCGGCCAGGCGGGCGGCGAGAGATGCCGCCGCCGCTTCGAGGCGGCGCATGGAACCTTCCATGTCGCCCAGGCCGCTGCGCCCGTTGTCGGCCAGAACGGCGGCGGCGGCGGCGGCCTCCTGCAATTCCTGCATCGTATGCGACAGCTCCTGGCCGGTAACCGATATTTCCTTCACGGCGGCGGCGATTTCCGAGGTGGAAGCGCCGAATTCCGCCACGGTGCCTTCCTGGCGGCGCAGGTTATCGGTCATGCCGGCGGCGGTGTCCACCAGCCGTCCGGCGGCGGCTTGCACCTGCCTGACCAAAGCCGCCAGGCTGGCCGTCATGCCGCGGAAAGCGCGGGCGAGCACGCCGACTTCATCGCGCGCGCGCACTTCCGGTACGGCGGCGTTCAAGCGCCCGGCGGCGACTTCCGCGGCGCTGTGCGCCAGCGCCGTCACCGGCCGCGCAATCGCCCGGGCAATCAACGCCACCAGGAGCAACAACCCCGCCAGGCCGGCGGCGGCGAACATTACGGCGCGCCGGCCCAGTTGATGCACCCCGGCGTACAACTCGTTTTCCGGCACCACCACTCCCAGCGACCAGCCCAGCGTTGACAGGGGCGCATAATACATCCGCGCCCGGCGGCGCGCCATGCGCCGGCAATCAACGCGGGCCATGCCGCTGCCGCCCCGCAACATCTCCCGGCCCACCCGGCGCAATTCCTGGTCGCCCGCCTCCTCCGCCAGGCTGAAGATGCTTTCCCGCATGACCAGCGACCGGTCGGGATGCGCCAGGAAAACGCCGTTGCGGGAAATCAGGAAAGCGTAGCCGGATTCGAAGACCGACACCCGCCCGACCATTTCCACCAGCCGTTCCAGGGTAATGTCCGCGGTAACCACGCCGGCCAGCCGCCGCACGCCACCGCGCCGACGGTAAAACGGCACGGCATACGTGGTCATCAACTGCCGCCCGCCGGATTCGTCGTAATACGGCTCGCTCCAGACCGGCTGTTCCAGTTCCCGCGGAATCTGGTACCAGTCCCAATCGAAATAATGATAGTTGGCGCCGCCCAGCCAGAGCATTTCAAGACCCGCCGCGCCGCGGCAGACATAAGGCGCATAATACAAGCGGCCGGTCTCGGCGCCCCCGGGTTCGAAGGCGATTGCGCAGCCGTAAACCACGGGATTGGCGCTGACGGCATTGCTGATCATCCCGGGCAGCGCCGCCAGACCGGCATCCTGATGTTCCAGCAGGGCCGCCATGTAGCCGGGAATGCTTTCCGTGGACCGGAAAACCGTTTCAACCCGGCTGACGGTGGCCAGGGTCAGGTGGCGGATGTTATCCTCGATATCGCGCAAGGCCATGCGGCGCGTATTGAAGAAATAATAGAAAAACACCGTCAGGAAAACCGCCGCCGCGCCGGCCAGAATCCAAACGCTGAGTTTCAAGGCCAGGCCGCAGCACTTATTCGGTTGCTGGTGTGTGGCAGTTTGCATAAAAGTCCGTCCATGCCGGCGCCGCCGGGATCAGGCCGCCGGCCAGCAGCGCTTGCGCCACCCGCTGGAAATCTTCCATCCGCAGTTCGCCCAGGGCCGCCGGACTGCCGGCGGGCAGGATGATATCGCGCATGCGCGCCAGCATCCACTGCTGGTGGGCGCGGTTGGCGGCATAATCGCCCGCGGACATCCAGCGCATGACCAGGTCCAAAGCCAGTTCCGGGCGGGCGAAGGCGCAGCGCCATCCTTCCAGGGCGGCCTGGACAAAGGCGCGGCATTGTTCGGGCCGTTCCCGCAGGGTTTGTTCCAGGCAGTAAATGCCGTCTTCCGGGAAATTCAAACCGTAATCATCGTAAAAGAACACCGTCAATTCACCGGCGTCCAGGCCGGCATTCAGCAGGAGGTGGTACTCGTTATACCACATGGCGGAAGCCGCATCCACGCCGCCGCGCAG
>JAXGSX010000207.1:0-6529 GCA_040775225.1 Kiritimatiellia bacterium
GTGCGGGTGAATATTTATCTGGCGTCCGGCGCGGTGTTGCCGGTATTCGCGGGCGCGGAAGGGAATGCGGACGGCGCCGGTTATATCAACATCGTCAACCTGCGGCAACCGCTGCCAGCCGTCCCGGCATCCCGGCCGGACGAAGGCCGGGCGCCGGCCAAAATGCCGGGCGCCAACGGATTCCGGCTTGTTACCGGCGTTGGCGGCGTGGATGTGATCGGCGGCAATGACGCCGGAGTATTGGCCGGCGCCATGCATCTTTCCGGGCAGTTGGGGGTAAAATTCTATGCGCCGTGGGTTTTTACGGTGGCGCGCAATCCGGATTTGACAATTCCGGCCTTGGATATTACCCGGCATCCGGCCTTCGAATGGGCCGATGGCAGCGGGGTGCAGACCCGCAATCCCTGGAAATATGGTTACTTGTACAGTGAATCCAGCGTGGCCGACAGCGCCAAGGCTTCGCCGCCCGGGCGTGCGGGCTGGGTGCATCCGCCGGCATTTCTGGCGCCGCCGTTTTTGTATGCCCGCAGCCACCCGGAATTTTACGCCATGGTCAAAGGGCGGCGCTTCGAAAGTTTTGCCGGCAATGCAGGATATATAAACTTGTGCCTGGGAAATCCGGAATTGCACAAGGTCATTGCCGGACGTATCGCCATGCTGATGGAGGCCTATCCGCAGGCGAAATATTTCAGCATCGCGCAGGGTGACGGCATGAGCTGGTGCGAGTGTGAAAAATGCCGGGCGCTGGATGCGGATCCGGCGGTCTTGACGGACCGGCTGGTGGCCTATGCCAATGCCGTGGCGGAAATTTTGGAGATGCCGGCGAAATATCCCGACCGGCGGTTGCTCGTCATGGCCTATGCCGCGCAGCGGGAGGACATCCCGCTCCGGGAAAAACCGCATCCCAACGTTGCCGTGCAGTATGCGCTTTGGAAGTCGTCGTGGCCAATGTGGGGTGATACATTTTGCCGTCAGAACCGGCGCGGCCTGGCGCTGCTGGACGCCTGGAACGCCTTTACCGGCACCAACCTGACCTTATTCCTGTACCCGGTCAATACTTACGAGAATGCCGCAAAAATCAAATTGGCGGCGGATAAGGGCCTGCTCGGATTTTATCATTGCGGCTGGCGCGGCGATTTTCCCGAAACCACAATTTATACCACCGGCCGGCTGATCTGGGACCCCGCCGCTGATGTAGAGGCCATGATTGACGAAATCATGCCGGTGATGTACGGCGCCGCCGCGCCGGCAATGCGGGATTACTTCACCCGGCATCACGCCTTCCTGAAGCAGGCGATCGCCGAGCCGGCACTCTGGAACCGGTATTATGACTCCAGCATTGCCATGCCCTGGCTGATGCGCGCGCCGCCGGATTATGCCGAACCCGCGCTGGCGCTGTTGCGCCGGGCGGAAGAGGCGGCGCTGGCGGAAAACAATCACATGTTGCCCGCGATCCGGGCGGAAAAATTGAAATTATTGCTGGCCTGGATGAATCTTGAGGCGGCGCATGCCGATCGCCTGGATCGTGATCAATTCCAAGCCCATGCCGCCCGGATGGCGGAACTGGCGGCCCTGGCGCGCGCGTTGCGCGCGGAAAAGGCTTTCCGCACAGTGTCGTTCCCGGATTGGCTGTTTGAGGCCAGCGCCGGCGCCCTGGATCTCGAACGCGATCCGCGTAAATGGCCGGACGATCGCCGGCTGGATGAGTTCCTGGCCGCGCCGGCGGAAACCCTGGCGCGGAAAAAATATTTGCAGCAGCCCGTGGAGGGCGGATGGGAATTGCCGGCAAGCGCATGGGTGGGCGGGCGGTATTATGCGAACTATGCCGGCCGGCCCAGCGTGATCTTGCGGCGTCAAAGTTCCCCGGAATCCCGCGCGCGCGCGTATTTCCGGCTGGACCAGGCGTTGGACGGCGGCCAACTGCGTTTGCAGGGCCTGGACAATGATAAAAAAGAAAAAGCTGAAATCGAAATCACGATCAATGGCAATATCATTTTCAACGGGCCGGTGGAATTTGCGAAGAACAAGTGGAGTTGGCTGACTTTTGCAGCGCCCAAGGCTTTTTTAAAAGCCGGTGAAAATTTGCTGGTAATTCAAAATAAGACCGGGGACAATGCGCAAAAGCCGGCCGGCGCGGCCGGCCCGGCCGACGACGCCCTGGCTCAGGATTACAACTGGGGCTGGTGCGCGGTCGGCCAGGCCCGGATTGTTTTCGGGGCGGGTGCGGATACCGGGATGGATACGCGACAGTAATAGCGGAAATAACATGGAGGGATAATGCCTAAAGCAATCTGTCAGGTGTTATTGGTAATCTGCGGTATCTTATTGGCGCCGTGCGGCAAACTCCGGGCGCAAGTGACCTGGTATGTCGCTACGAATGGCAACGATACGGCCAACGAAGGCACCAATGGGTGGGAAGATGCGTATCTGACCATCAACAAAGCCGTCGCGGAATCGGCGTCGGGCGATACGGTGCTGGTGGGCGCCGGCGAATATTTTTTGACTGCCGGCATTTCCAATGCCAGTAAAAACATTCATTTGCTGGGCGTGGCTGGCCACGAGGCCACGATCATCAACGGGAATTATCCCGCGCGCAACATACGCCCGCTATGGATGGGCGCCGGACGGGTTGGCGGCTTCACCATCACCAATGGCGTGCATAATACCCTCGGGAATTACGGCGGCGGTGTATATTTAACACATGCCGTGATGACCAACTGCATCATTGCCGGGAACATGCCGCGCCGGTATGCCGGCGGCGTGTACTTGGGAAACGGCGCAGTCATGTCCAATTGTATCGTCCGTGGGAATCGGGTGGAATGGCTGTGGGGCGGCTCGGCTGGCTGCCAGGGCGGCGGTGTTTTTATCGAAAACGGCGAGGTCTGGGATTGCCTGATCGCCGATAATTCCAGTGAGAATTCCGGCGGCGGGTGTTATTTTTCGACGCTTGGCGGCGGCTTGTTGATGAATTCCGTGGTCTCCAACAATATTGCCGCTACCAATAGCGGTGGATTTCATATTTCTCAGGATGCGCATGTGGTTTCCAATTCGATCATCTGCCATAATCGTGTAACCGGTCCGTATGCTTACAGCGGCGGCGGCGGCACGTTATATCGCGGCGGGCGGATCGCCAATTGTCTGATATACGGCAACCAGGACAATGCCGGCGGCGGCGGGATTTATGTCAATCGGAATGCCGTCATCGAATCCTGCACGATTGCCGGCAATGATGGTTATTTTGGCGGGCTTTATTTAATTGCCGGTGATCCTGCTTATACCATCCAGGTAATGAACTCCATATCTTATTCCAACACCGCCGTCTCGGGCGATGGCAATTTGTATGGCGCAAGTTCCCGCACGCCTTTCACGAATTGCTGCGTCATTCCCTCCGTCAGCGCCTACGGCGAGGGGAATACAACCAATTATCCGATGTTTGTCGCTCCGGCCGCCGACAATTACCGGCTGCAATACGGATCGCCCTGCATCAACGCCGGCGCCAACCAGGCATGGATGGCGGACGCCCTGGATTTGGACAGGTTGCCCCGCATTCTGCCGGCCGGCGGCACGGTGGATATCGGCTGTTACGAGTTTTACCTGCGTCCTATCACCATGATCACAATCCGCTGAAATGGGCGCGGCCGCCATGCTGATGCCCGGGCAATTGCCCCGCGGCGTGGCGGCTGGGGGTGGCATGAGCAAAAATGACCGCGGTATATTGCGCGACCTGGCCCGGCGGTATCTGGAAATCTGCGCCCGCCCGGAACAGGCCCGGCGCCGGGATTGGTGGCGCCGGCACAACAGCCTGAAAACGGTCCGTCCGCCGATCTATGTCCGTGCCTTTGCCTGGCAGGAAATGCCGCAGGCGCGATGCGTCTGCCAGGATGGCTTCCTGCGCCAGTATGAAGATTTTTTCCGGCGGCGCTTGTTCTGGGATGCGCTGGGCGACGATTCGATTTTCGAGCCCTGGGTGACGGCGCCGGCCGTGTATTTGTGCAGCGGGTGGGGGCTTGCCGGCCGGCGCAATTACTCCGATGAACCGGGCGGGTCGTTCAAGGTGGATTATCCGCTGAAACAGTTGGACGACATTGGTAAATTGTGCGCGCCGTGCCATGCGATTGACGAGGCCGCGACGGCCAGGCGTGTTGACCGTTTGACTGAGGCGCTGGGCGACATCATCGCCGTCAATGTTGACCGCGGGCCGGTCTACCGGATGTGGAGCGGCGATCTTTCGACGGATTTGGGGCATTTGCGCGGCATCGAACACCTGATGCTGGATATGACGGACAATCCCGCGTGGCTGCATCGGCTGGTGAAATTTCTCAGCGACGGCGTGCTCAAGGCGCAGACCGAGGCGGAAGCGGCCGGCGACTGGGGCTTGTGCGCGCATCAGAATCAGGCCATGCCGTATGCGGATGAGTTGGACGATCCGGCGCCCAACCGCAACGGCGTCGCGCGCAACCGGCTGTGGGCCTTCATGGCGGCCCAGGAGTTTACCGGCGTCTCGCCGGCCATGCACGAGGAGTTTTTGCTGCAATACCAGTTGCCGATTCTCCGGCGGTTTGGCCTGGCGGCATATGGTTGCTGCGAAGATTTAACCCGCAAAATCGGCATGTTGCGCAAAATTCCCAACCTGCGGCGCATCGCCGTCTCGCCGTTTGCCGATGTCGCGCGCTGCGCGGAGCAAATCGGGCGCGATTATGTGTTGTCGTATCGCCCCAGCCCATCGGACATGGTCGGCTACGGTTTCAACCCGGAACGGGTGCGCGCCATCCTGCGGCGCGATCTGACCGCCTGCCGCGATTGTTGCGTGGATATCACTCTGAAGGATGTCGAGACGGTCAACGGCGACCCCGACCGCGTGCGCCGGTGGGTGGCCGTCGCCCGCGGGGTGATTGACGAAGTTTTCGGGTGAGCGGATCGGGGGGGCGGTCGCCCGCCGCTGGCGGTCCGGCGATCCGCTTCAAGGTTGGCCCGTCTTGTCCCGGAGCGTGTAAAACCGGTTGCCGCCCAGGACGCCCTGGTTGGCGTTGGGAATGGCGACGAAACTGCCGCCGGGATTGTAAAACGCGCGGTCGGTCATCCAACTGTAGGCGCGCCCGGTGACGGGGCAGGGGCCGATGCGGCGCAGGTGGGCGTAGCGGTCCAGGACGGCAATGCCATCGGCCAGGTAATCGCGCGCCAGGCTTTGCGCGTAATTCAGCAGGACGCTGAAACGGCCGGGCGCCTGGCCGCGATTGGCGATCTGCAGCAGGTAACGCACGCGTTCCTCCACCCGGGGAACCGTGGCGGGGGCGCCATGCTCGTCGCGGTAAAATCCGTCGCACTGGCCTTTCGGTCCGCCGGCGGTAATGACGTCAATCACGTCACGCGCCCGCACGGCGGCGATTTCCACCTGGGTGTAGCCCGGGGGAATTAAATGCAGCCGGCCGTGCACCACCCACAGCACGGCTTCCATGGCGGCCTTGGTGTTCGTCTCGCTGATATAGCCCTTTTCCCCGGGGAATGGCGCCTCGTTGATCAGCAGGCGTGCCAGGTAACCGGCCGGGGCGGCGGGCGGGTCCAGCGCGGCGAACGGCGCCGGGGATGCGCCGGCCGCCAGCCCTGCGGCGAGGCCCAGCAGCGCGAGTACCACGGCTGTCGCGTTGCGGCGGAATTGAAAATGTGGTGCGATCGTCATAATTTCGCGGGCGCCGTCCGGCGGTTTCATCGCAGGTTTTGAGCGAGATTGGTTTCCGGCACCGGCAGGTCCGTGCGGCGCTCCCAGCGCATGGCGTGCAGGATGGCCAGGGCGCCCAGGGTGTTGGCGACAAACAACGCCAGGGGGCCGATCAGGTTGCCGGGCACGCGGATGTTCAACGCGAAAAAGGCGACCACGCCGACCATGGCCAGGTAAACCGCCTGGCCCGTCAGCACGATCATAGGTTTCTTATGGTAGGCCGCCAGCCCTTCCGCGTAAGAGCGCAGGGCCACGGCCGGCGCAAAGAGGATCATGGCCAGGGAAGTGATTTTCACCAGCGGCAAATCCGCCGGGCGCAGGTTTTGCATGCCGACGTAATACCAGTTCAACAGATGCGGGAAAAGCAGGAGCAAATGCGAAAGCCCCATGACGATACCCGCGGCCAGCGTGAAAATCACGATCCGCCGGTTGCCTTCCCTGGATTGTCCGTAGAATGCCAGGGTCATGGTCTGAATGCGGATCGCGCCGCTGGCCAGCGTTGAAACCGCTGCGAAAACCAGGTAATACACCGGCAGCATCTGTTCCGGGCTGGGCGCTCGGGCGATGAAGGCGCCGATCATGAACCCCGACAGGGAGAGCATGGCGCTGCCCACGGACAGGGTCATGGAAAACGAAAGAATCTCGCGCCGGCGCGGCGGGGCGTCTCCGGCCGGCAATTGCCAGGCATGGCGGGCGGCGAAATGGCGGAGGAACAGCGTTTCCACGCCGATGGCCGCGGTCAGGCAGAATACCGCCCAGAAAATGCCCGCCGCGCCCAGCCGGCGGGAAATCGCCGTCAGCATCAGCGTCAAC
>JAXGSX010000208.1:0-6502 GCA_040775225.1 Kiritimatiellia bacterium
CAGGAAGCCGCCGACCTGGTATTCGGCTGGCTGATCGAATGCGGCGTCACCAGCAACTCGGTGATCTACGTCAAAAACGGCGTGACGGTCGGCATCGGCACCGGCGAGCAGGACCGCGTCGGCGTGGCTGAAATCGCGCGGGACAAGGCCTACCGCAAGCTGGCCGACCGCCTGTGCCGGGAAAAACTCGGCCTGCCGTACAACAACCTGCAGGATGCCGGGCAGCGCCGGGAGATTGACGCCGAAACCGCGCGGCAGCGCGGCGGACTGCCGGGCGCCTGTATGGTATCCGACGCCTTTTTCCCGTTCCGCGACGGGGTGGACGTGGGCTTGCGCGAAGGCATCACCGCCGTCATCCAACCCGGCGGCTCGGAGCGGGATTTTGAATCCATCGAGGCCTGCAACGAAGCCGATGCCGCCATGGTTTTCACCGGGCAACGCTGCTTCCGGCATTAATTAATGCTTGTCCTGCCCCGGATTTTTTCTATCATTCAAGAATTATGAGCATCCACCCGAAAATCCGGACCGCGCTTTGCGTTTTACTGCCAGGCAGCTTGATCATCATGCAGGGGTGCTGTTGCTTCGGCGGGCGCAAATCGCCCGAAACGGTCAAATACGAATCCCACCCGCGGATTTCCCTGACGCCGGAATGCCTGCAGATAAAAAAGGTCAGCGTCATGCCGTTCCGGGCATCCACGGCCATTGTCGGGGAATCCGTCGCCGACATGTTTGTCACGGAAATCATCAAGGAACAGATATACGAAGTGGTCGAGCGCAGCCAGATTGACAAGGTGCTGAGCGAAAGCGAGGTGGCGCTGGCGGGACTGACCAGTTCCAAGGCCGCGGAAATGGGCTCGATGCTGGGCGCGGACGCCGTGATCATCGGCACGGTGGATGAATACAGCATGATGCCGTCCAAGGATATGCATTTCGCCGTCGTCGGGATCAATGCCCGGATGATTGATTGTAAATCCGGGAAGATTTTATGGAGCATTGACCTGGCCCAGCGCGCGGGCTCCACGGCCGTCACCGTGCCGGAGCATGCCCGCGCGGTCGTGCGGGCCATGGTCGAAGCTCTCCGCGTGGAACTGGCCAAACCCATGGAAGCCTATTGAAAAACGGTCCCACCAGCCCGCCATCAGCCGTCTTCCACCTGACGCAATGGATGCTGGCTCCGCTTGTGGCGGTTATAAGCGCCGGCTGCGCCACGGTTCCTCCGCCGCCCGCCGCCAAGCCCGCCGTGGAACCGGCCCGCACCGCGCCGCCGCCCCGCGTCATTGTGCTGCTGAATGAAAAGGATGCCGGCGGCGCGGCCGCCGCGGAAGCGGAGTCCGCCACCGTCAATTACCTGGTCGCCCATTCCATTCCCGTGGTGGACCGGGCGGTCGTGCAGGCCAACCAGGCCAAAATCCAGGAATTGCTGTCCCTGGCCGGCGACGACCAGGGCGCCGCCGCCATCGGGATGCAGTTTGGCGCCAATGTCATCCTCCGCGGCGAAGCGGAAGCCCGGCAAACCGCGGCCGGCATCCGCGGCAGCAAGTTGAACGGTTACCAGGGGAAACTCGACCTGCGGGCGATTGACGCCGATGATGGGCAGATTCTTGCCGCCGCCGCCGCGGCCGTGCCGGCGATCGCCATGGACGCGGTCAATGGCTCCGCCCAGGCCTTGCAGGCCGCCGCGGCGCGCGTCCTACCCGAATTGCTGCCGCAACTGCTCGCGGCCTGGGACGCCAAGCTTGCAAACAAAGACTCGCATCAATCCCCGGCCGGCATGTCGCTTTCCGCGGCAATGTATCCGGCCGCTGCCGTGTCCGACGAGGTGGAACTGCCCAAGCCGCCCCGCGGCCGCAAAACGCCCGTGGCGGCGGTCTGGCGGCTGACCGCCCAGACGGGCGCGCTCCCGGAATGGATGGAGCCGCTGACGGAAACGCTTTACGCGGTATTTTCCCAAAGCGGCTGGTTCCGCCTGGTGACCCGGGAAGACATGGAAAAAATCATGACCGAGCACAACATCCAGCTCAGCGACATCTGCGACACCACCGAACGGGCGATTGAATTAGGCAAAATCCTGAGCGCGCAGAAAATGCTGATCGGCGCCGTCAGCAAACTGGGCGGCACCTACCAGGTGGTTGTCAAGCTGGTGGACGTCGAAACGGGCGAAATTGAAAGCGTCGGCCAGGCGGATGCCAAGGGCGCCATGGATGTCCTCTTTCAACTGGTGCGCCAGGCCAGCGCCGACCTTCTGGAACATGCGGGCAAGCCTTAGGATTTATGCTTGCGTTGTCGGCCAACAGCGTTAAACTGTGAATATCTAAAGGATGCCTGTTTTTCAGCAGCAACGGACTGGGCAATATCAATTCAACCCCGAAGAGAGGAGAGCCGCGATGCAAAAATTAACGCAGGTGTTATTGTTGGCGGCGGTGTTGGCTGCCGCGGGAGCCTGGGCCCAGGACAAGGAGAAGGTAACCGTCATCCGGCAGGGCGCCGGCGGCGAAGTGCAGATTATCTCCAAGGAACAAACCGCGCCGGCGGACGCGGCCGCCGCTGACGCCACGCGCGAAGCGGCGCGGGCCGTGGCCGCCGACGACACGCCGCGCAAGGCGCGGGTGATGGTGGTGCCGGCCATTTTCGCGCAGGAGCAACGCCGGCGCATTGACCGCGAGTTTTTCGAGCGGTTCAACATTACCGATCCGGGCGTGATTGAAAATCCGGGGTACACCAGTTACCTGATTGACGCGCTGGTCAATGTGCGCAAATTCGATATGCTGGAACGCGAAGAGCTGCGCCAGGTGGTCCGGGAACTGGATTTCGGCGAAAGCGACTACGCGGACGTGGAAAAAGTGGTCAAGATCGGCAATATGGTCGGCGCGGATTACATGATCATTCCCACCATCCGCTACCTGGAAGTGGACCGCGAAACCAAAAACGTGCCTTATGTCGGCGGCCAGCAAATAGCCATCCGCTGCAAATTCGCCACCAATGTGCGGACGGTGGATGTCGGATCGGGCAAGATCATCGCTTCCGGCGTGCGGGAAGTGGAAAAGAAGAAACGCCAGCGGGCGCAGGACTCCCAGCGCATCCTGGTCATGGACACCGTGAGCGAGTGTTACAAGGAATCCGCCATGCTGGATGCCGCCAAGATCGTGGATGTGGCCTACCCGATCAGGATCATGAGCATTGACGGCGAGACGGTCATGCTCAACCGCGGCCAGGGCGCCATCCTGCCGGGCGAAGTCCTGAAAGTCTACGCCGCCGGCGAAGTCATGATTGATCCCGACACCAAGGACAACCTGGGCTACCATGAAACCTACCTGGGATCGGTCAAGGTGACCGAAGTTGACTTAAAAACCAGCAAGGGCAAAATCATTGACCAGCCCGGCAAAATCGAGCGGCTGGCCATTTGCCGGCGCACCGAGCAGCCCACGCTGGCCGACCCGCGCCTGCAGCAGCCGGCGCCGGCGCCCAAGATTGATTGAGCATGCCAGCCGGGCGGCGGACCGGGCGGCCATCTGAAGGAAGGATGCAACTATGACGGCAAAATTTTGGGGCATGACGGCGCTGGCGTTCGCGCTGGCCGGGCTGGCCGGCGGCTGCCGCAATCCGGTGACTTCCGCCGGCGTCACCATGGAGAGCTACAACGGCAACCAGGTCAAGGTCAACTCGCGGGTTTTCGGCAAGCATTTCCGCGTGGCCAACGTGGCGACGGCCAGGGGCGGCAACCAATTGCTGAAGACGACCGTAACGCTGGAAAACCTCCAGCAATTTTCCATGGCCTTTGAATACCGGTACCGCTGGGTGGACGCCGAAGGCATTGAAATCGCCACCGGCACAACGCTGTGGATTTCCAAGATCGCCGCGGCGCGCGAAATGGTGCTGCTGACCGGCATCGCGCCCACGAAACTGGCGGAGGATTTCATCCTGGATGTGCGTTTTGTTTATCCCAGCACGCGCTGGAAATGAATCGAACGCCCAAGAAGCGGCATTCAAGCGACAAGGAGCAATCAGCATGCGGAATTCAATGCATTGGACGCAGGCGGCAGGCGGCCTGGCCGCGCTGGCGCTGATAATTGGCTGCCGGTCGGTGGACATTCCCCGCACCGGTTACGTTTCGCCCGAGGAAGAAGGCGTGATGACCATCGCCCTGGACGATCACGACTATGACCTGGCTGCCGAGGGCATCGCCCGCGAAATGCTCATGCGCGGGCTGCCGGAAGATTACGTCGTCGTCCTGGGCCCCGTGGACACGCGCGAATGCCCCTATGACGTGCGGGTAATCCAGTTGCAGAAATCGCTGCAAGTGATCTTTAACCGCGAAGGGACATTAAAATTCCTGACAGCGGCGGACGCCATGGCCGGCGGCACGGCGGTGGATGAAATCTACAAGATCATTCAATACAACTGGCTGAACAGCAACCCGATGGATCTGGAAGACTTGCAGACCTTCGGACAACTGGCCCGAATCAACGGCATTCTGTTCGGGCGCGTCTCCTCCATGGAGCGCAACCTGCCGGGCGGCGGAAAGGAGATCAGCTACCGCTTCGTCTGGGAACTCACCAACACCAAAACCGGCGTGCTGGACATCTCCCATGAACAGCGCATCCGGAAAAACATATCACGGGACATGCTGCTGAGGCAATGATGCATAAATACTTTTTATTGTCCACGGCTTTAGCGCTTTGCGCGGCGCTGGCCGGACTCACGGGGTGCCGCTCCCATTCCGGACCGCCCCCCGCCCCGCCGCCGGCATGGACGCTTTCCCCCACGCCGGCTGACAGCGTTTACTGCTATTTCGTCGGGACTTCGACCGGCCAGTCCGCGCCCGCCGCAGCGCGCGAATCGGCTTACCAGGACGCGTTGCGCCAGATTTCACGTCAGATCGTCAGCGAGGCCGGCCTGGGTCTGGCCGCCTTGCCCCCCGGCGGCATCCTTCTGCCGCTGGAAGGGGCGGAGATCATGCCAGGCTGTTTTTATTTTGAAAAAGAACAAGGAACTTACCGGGGCTATGTGCAGGTGAGTTTCCCGATTGCCGAAAAACGCAAGGTTGTTGAACGGCTGCGCCAGCCGTAAAGGGAGATCAAAATGAAATCGGCAGCAACATGGTTGGGCGTGCTGGGTGTGGGGATGGCCTGCCTAGCGGCGGGGGCGGCCGAACTGGGCCGGATGCAGCCGGCGGCCGTGGTCAATGACCGGCCCGGCGGCGGCGGCAAGGCGGCCGGCCTGCAGCTGGCGCTCTTCGCGCCCATCCAGGTATTCCCTGAAAACTACAACATTTACGGGCTGCGTCTCAACCTGATATACGGGGTCAACCAGGACCTGCGCGGCCTGGACCTGGGCCTGTTCAATGACGGGCGGGGCCTGATGGAAGGGCTGCAGGTCGGATTGGCCAACCGGATGGCGGAATTGTCCGGGATGCAGCTCGGCCTGCTGAACTTCGCCGGCGCCTCGGAAGGCGGGTTTCAGCTGGGGTTGATGAATTACGCGCATGAATTCGCCGGGCTGCAGTTGGGGCCGATCAATTTCGCCAAGGACGTCAACGGCGCGCAGATCGGCGTCATCAACATCTGCGAAACCACCGCCGGCGCGCAGATCGGACTCATCAATATCATCTCCCAAAGCGATTGGCTGGTCTTCTGTCCGCTTGTTAATGCGCAATTTTGATGAAGACTTCACTGCCATGCCGGCTTCTGCTCTGCGCCCTGGCGCTGGCGGCGACCGGCGTCCGCGGGCTGACGCCGGATGAGGCGGGCGTGCCCAAGCGGCTCCAGCCGACCATCATGGGCACGGTGGACCTCAACGAGGGCGGCACCAGGACCCTCAACATGTCGCGGTATGCAACCACCTGCCTGGACTCCAACGAAAAAGTCACCGGCACGGTCATCCGCTGCGAAAGAGCCAACTGGAATGTCTTCGGGCCAGGCTCCGCTGCAAACCTTGGCGAAGACACGGCCGCCATTAAAGCCACTGGCTCAGGTTGCGGCTATATCCAGGGACATCGTTATCTTTATTATCAGGATAAAGGCGTGGAGCAGAAACACGTCCTGATCCAGATCTGGCTGCTGAAGGTGCATCCCCTTACCAAAGGTACTCCTGCTGACACTCCAGGCAGCCCGCCAGGCGGGGCATGGCCGCCGGTCAAGCCGGACATTCCCCGGGCCGTGATCAATGGTCGGGCGGTGATGCGCGGCACTGACACCGGTGTGCCGGATGCGTATATCGAGTTGATTGGCGACAAAGCCGGCACATTGCGCGCCAACTGGCATACCGGCGCCGACGGCGGTTTTCACATTACGGCGGACAACCTTCTGTCCGCGGACCGGTACGAAGTGTTCATCCGCAAAGGTTCCGCCAATGCCGCACGGGAAGATGCCGTGATGGAGGATTTATGGCCGATCCGCAGGTATTACGTCACTGTCACCCGCGATAACTGCCTTAATCTAAACCTCGGCCGGATTGAAATGGCGTCCGTCGAAGATTTATGGGGCGCGGGCGGGACGGCCGGCGC
>JAXGSX010000209.1:0-6475 GCA_040775225.1 Kiritimatiellia bacterium
GACCCTGGTCTTTACCAACGGCTGCTTCGATCTCCTGCATGCCGGGCATGTGTCCTACCTGGAATTCGCCCGCCGGCAGGGCGATGCCTTGCTGGTGGGCGTGAATTCCGATGAATCCGTGCGCCGGCTCAAGGGGCCGGCGCGGCCGGTCAACCCCGCGGCGCAGCGGACGCTGGTGCTGGCGGCGCTGGAATGCGTGGATTACGTTGTGGTCTTCGGCGAAGATGAGCCGGCGGAGCTGATCCGGGCCGTTACGCCCGACGTGCTGGTCAAGGGGGCGGACTGGGCGCATTACGTCAGTGGGCGCGACTGGGTGGAGCAGCATGGCGGACGGGTGGCGCTGGCGCCGCTGGTCGAGGGCTTGTCCTCCACGCGGATGATCGAACGCATGCGGGAGAATTAAACCATGGCCATTAAATTCATCGTCACTGGCGGCGCGGGCTTTATCGGGAGCAACCTGGTGGCGGCGCTCAATGCCCGCGGTGAAACCGGCATCCTTGTGGTGGATCATCTCGGCCAGGATGAAAAATGGCGCAACCTGGCCGGCCTGGCCTTCGAGGATTACCTTGACAAGCACGAGTTCCGCCGGCTGCTGGGGGAGGGGCGGACGCCCTGGGCCGCGGATGTCGCCGCCGTCTTCCATCTCGGCGCTTGCAGCGATACTACGGAAAAAGATGCCGATTACCTGGCGGACAACAATTACCGCTATACCCGCGAATTATGCGCCTGGTGCCTGGCCGCGGGCAAGCGGTTCGTGTATGCCTCCAGCGCGGCCACCTACGGCGACGGCGCGCTGGGCTATTCCGACGCCGATGCCCAGACGCCCCGCCTGCGCCCGTTGAACATGTACGGCTATTCCAAGCAGATGTTCGACTTGTGGGCCTTGCGCGGCCGGCTGTTTGACCGGATTGTGGGATTGAAGTATTTTAACGTTTACGGCCCGGGCGAAGCGCATAAGGGCGAGATGCGTTCCGTGGTGCACAAGGCTTTCGGTCAAATCCAGGCCGGCGGCGTGATGCGCCTGTTTCGTTCGCATAAGCCCGAGTTCCGGGACGGCGAGCAGACGCGGGATTTCATTTACGTGCGCGATGCCGTGGCGGTTACCCTGTTTTTCCATGACCACCCGGAGGTGGGCGGACTGTATAACTGCGGCACCGGCAAGGCGCGCACCTGGAACGACCTGGCACGGGCGGTGTTTGCCGCGCTCGGCCAGCCCTGCCGGATTGAATACATTGACATGCCGCCGGCCTTGCGCGGCAAGTACCAGTACCATACCCAGGCCGGGATGGCCAAACTGCGCGCCGCCGGATATAACGAGGCGTTTACCGAACTGGAGGACGGCGTGGGCGATTATGTCCGGCAACTGGCCGGCGCCAGCCGGCCGGATTGACGCCGTCCGGAATGTAGTGCGCCCGCCTACGCCCGGCTTCGGCGGGCACGGCCACGGCTTGTCCTGCGTAGTCCGACGAAGCAGCGTGGGGCGCATGCCGGATGCCCGGCTTCGCTGGAGCTATGCCGGGCCAGCCGTGCGGTCGCTCCCGAAGGACGGCCCCCCATAATTCCCCGCCGCCTTGCCGATGGTTTGAGGCTGACATGACCTTGCCCCGGGGGCGGTATCTTTCCTGGAATCATAGCCTGTCATTTGCCGGGTATTATATCGGAATTCATAAGTCTTTGCATGAGCAAATTTTGTAAAAACCCCGTTGCGGATTCAGGATGATCCGGAACATCCCGGTTGACATTTCAGCCTCCGGGTTTATCATGCAGGCATGGATTATCTGGAATTATTCGGAGTGCCGGTTAGCTGGGCGTGTCTGCTGCTGCTGGCGGGGGTCTGCTGCGCGCGGGATCCCGTTCCGACCGGCGGAGCGGATGAAGCGGCTTACGCCCGTTACCGCGCCGCGATGCTGCAGCAGCTGGCGGACTACGGCATCACCAACCCGGCCGTCCTGGCGGCCATGCGGGAAGTTCCGCGGCATGCTTTTATTCCCGGAGATTGCCTGCGCCGCGTTGGCAATCCTTACGGCGATTACCCTTGCGCCATCGGTCATGGCCAGACCATATCCCAGCCTTATATTGTCGCCTATATGACCGAAAAACTGGCGCTGCTGCCGGGTGAAAAAGTCCTGGAAATCGGCACGGGCTCCGGCTACCAGGCCGCCATCCTGGCGCGCTGCGGCGCCAGGGTTTATACCGTCGAGATCATTCCGGAACTTGCCCGCCATGCGCGCCGCGCCCTGGCCGCGGCGGACTGCGCCGGCGTGGAAGTGCGCCAGGGCGACGGTTACCTGGGCTGGCCGGAGCATGCTCCTTTCGACGCGATTATCGTCACCTGCGCTCCGGAAGAAATACCGCCGCGTTTGGTGGCGCAACTGCGCGAAGGCGGGCGGATGATTCTGCCCGTGGGCCGCCATGCGCAGCGCCTGGTGATTCTGCGCAAGCAGAACGGCGAGGCGGTGGTCGCGGAAGATTTGCCGGTGCGGTTTGTGCCGATGGTGCGCGGGGAGTGAAGCTGGCCGGCCCCGGTGGGCGCTTTAATCTGCCGGCGCCGGTCCGGGCCGCGCGTTGTCTTGCTCCGCGCGTTTTATCGCCTGCCAATGTCCATCCAGTTCCGCCAGCGCGCAGTCGGTCAACTTGCGTCCGCCGGCTTGCACCCTGGCCTCCACCTGCCGGAAACGGCGGGTGAACTTGGCGACCGTGCGGTTCAACGCCTCCTCGGCGTTGATGCCCTGGAACCGGCTCAGGTTGACAACCGCAAACAGCAGGTCGCCGATTTCCTCGCGCACGCCGGCGGCATTGCCGGCGGCCAGCGCCTGTTTGACTTCCTGCAGTTCTTCTTCGATCTTGGCGATGACATCGTGAACTTTGTCCCAGTCAAAGCCAATCCGGGAAACTTTTTTCTGGATGTGGTGCGCCTTGTGCAGGGCCGGCAGGTGGCGGGGGATATCGCCGATAATGGAGGGCGGGTCGGCGGCATCCGTGCCGTCCCGGCCGGCTTTTTCGGCGGCCTTGATGGCTTCCCAGTTCTGCAGTACCGTGCGGGTATCGTCGGCCCGCACATCGCTGAAAACGTGCGGATGGCGACGGATCAGCTTGGCGCAGATATGGCGCACGACATCCTGAAAATCGAACCGCCCCGCTTCTTTTTGCAATTGGGACTGGAATACAATCTGGAGCAGCAGATCGCCCAGTTCTTCGGCATGTTTGTCCGGCTGCCCCCCGTCAATGGCGTCAATCACCTCGTAGCATTCCTCAATCAGGTATTGCTTCAGTGATTCCAGGGTCTGCTCGCGGTCCCAGGGGCAGCCGCCCGGCGCGCGCAGGCGCGCCATGATTTCCAGAAGTTCCTCGATGGATGGTGATGCTGGCGTGCCGCTGTTCATGGCTGGGTGCTCAAGCCCTGGGTTGGCCGGCGGCTTGGCGCTTCCCCCGTCCGGCGTTGCGCAGGCCGGCGGAAAGGCGCAAGGCGCAGAAATTGGCGCCGCACATCGTGCAGTGGTCGGCGGTGGCGCCGCGGCGCCCGGGTTGCTTGCGGCGGAAAATCTGCCGGGCGCCCGGCGGATCCAGGGCCAGTTGGAATTGACGTTGCCAGTCAAAAACCGTGCGCGCGTCCGTCATGGCGTCATCCCACGCCCGCGCACCGGGCAGTCCTTTGGCCAGGTCGGCGGCATGCGCGGCGATGCGGAAGGCGATGATTCCCGCGCGCACTTCCGCGGCATCGGGCAGACCGAGGTGCTCCGCGGGTGTAACGTAGCAGAGCAGGGCGGCGCCCGCCGCCGCGGCGGCCGTGGCGCCGATCGCCGCGGTGATGTGGTCGTAGCCCGGCGCGATGTCCGTGACTACCGGCCCCAACACGTAAAAGGGCGCGTCACGGCAGCTGCGGAGCGCCCGGAGCACCTGGCTGCGTATCTGGTCGAAGGGCACGTGGCCGGGGCCTTCCACCATGACTTGCACACCGGCGCACCGGCAACGCCTTACCAATTCGCCCAGTGTGCGCAGCTCGGCAAATTGGGCGCGATCGCCGGCATCTGCCAGGCATCCCGGGCGCAGGCCGTCGCCCAGCGAGACGGTCACATCATGCCGCCGGCAGATTTGCAGGACTTCATCCCATCGTTCAAACAGCGGATTTTCACGCCGGCGGGCGGACATCCAGTGCGCCAGGATGGCGCCGCCGCGGCTGACAATGCCCGCCCGGCGCCGCCTGGCCAGCGGAATGTATCGGCGCAGCAGGCCGGCGTGCAGAGTCATGAAATCCACTCCCTGTTCCGCCTGTTCGGCGATGACTTCGATTAACACATCCGGATCGAAACTCTCCGCTTTCCCCCCGGTGCGCGAGACGGCTTCATACACCGGCACGGTGCCGAACGGCGCGGAGCAGGCGGCAAGCAGGCGCCGGCGCAGGCTGCCGAGCCGCGGGCCGACGCTGAGATCCATCACGCAGTCCGCCCCGGCGGCCAGCGCTACCCGGATTTTGCGCAATTCCTGGCGGACGGTGGATTTTTCGCCGGAACGGCCGATATTGGCGTTAACCTTGGTGCGGAACCGGCGGCCGATAACTATCGGGCGCAATCCGGTGTGGGCGGGATTGCGCGGGATGACCGCGGCGCCGGCGGCCAACGCGGCGCGGAGCGGTTCCGGCGCGGCGCCTTCCGCCGCCGCCGCCTGGCGCATGGCCGGCGAAAGGCGTCCGGCGCGGGCCAGCAGCAGTTGTGTGGCTAAGGACATAAGTCGCTCATTTCCTTGCGACGGGAGCGGCCAGCGCGAGGATTTCCGCCAGGGGCAGGGTTGCCGTCTTTTCAAATACCATGTCGGCTCCGCCTAAATCCTGGTAGGCGCTGAATGCATCCGGAATGGCCACGGCGTGCATGCCGGCTGCGATCGCAGCCTGGGTAGTGCCGGCGCAGTTGGTCAAAGCTATGCACTGTGCGGGAGTGGCTTGCATCTGGCGGGCCAACTTGATCCAGGTTTCCGCGCGGGGCCGGCCGTTTTGGTTGGCGGCCGAAAGATGGCCGAGTGCGATTTCAACTTTCAATGCCAGCGCTTTAACCAAATCCTGCGCCTGGTCTTCCGGACAGGCGGTCAGCGCGCCCAGGGGAATGCCTTGGCGGGCAGCCTCGGCCAGCAGCTTCATGACCGCGGGCACGGGTTTGGTTTGCGCAAGTTTTTTTGGAAATTGCTGCGCGATTTCCGCGGACATCGCTTCCAGGCCGCCGGGATTGATTTCCATGGCGGTCAACATGCGGTTCAACGCGCGCGGCGTCGGCCGCGACAGGTTGAATCGGATGAAAACTTCCGGGGTTAACTGGAAATTGCGGGTTTTGAACAGTTTTGCCAGGATTTCATACATCGTCTGTCCGCCGTTGAAAGCTATGGCGTCCAGTTCGAAGACCAGGCAGGGTCTGGCATCCTTGACGGATTTGGCGGCTTTCGGTTGGGTAGTAGGCATGCTGGGTCTCCGGCTAGAAAACATTAAGGCTAAATTTATCGATTCAAAGCATTTAATATATTTTTATCATGCCGTTAAGTCAAGATTTTTGCTTTGGGAAAATCCGAACCGGGCAAATCCGAATCTGCTTGCATTAGGGATGGTTTGGCCATAAATTAGCCATAGCTTGACTGCCACTGCCAAACCATACAAACCATAATTTCCGGAGACGCCGCCATGCGAAATATTTTCAATGCCTTGCTTGTGCTTGGATTGTGCGGCACAGTTGCCCTGCGCGCCGATCATTTCGTCGCGCAAAACGGGCAGGAACCGGTCTGGCCTTATACGAATCTGAACACGGCGGCCAGCAATATCCAGGAGGCGCTCCATGCCGCTGCCGATGGCGCGACGGTCTGGGTGGACGATGGCGTGTATTACACCCCGCCCAATCCTTCCGAGCAATACGGCACAAACGTTGTGAGTATTACCAATGCCATAACCTTGCGCAGCATCAACGGCCCGGCGGCGGCAATCATCAACGGCGGTGGCTCGAATCGGTGCGTTGATATCATTGTCGCCGCGGCCAGTTGCGCCTTCGGGCCGGCCGTGCTCGACGGCTTCACCCTGACCAACGGCTATTCTTATATACGCGGGGCCGGCATCCAAATTTACGGTTATGACGACGGCACCGGCATTGTGCGGAATTGCGTCATTTCCGGCAATGTCGTCGGCAAGGACACCGAATACCCCTACGCCGGCGGCGGCGGCATTTTTTCCTACAACAACGTAGGGTTCCAGCCGGTGATTTCCAATTGCCTGGTGCGGGGCAACCGGGCGGAAAACATCAGTTCTTTGACCAATACCTGAATCCGTGACGGGCTTCGCCCGTCACGCTAATTTTTCCGGAATTGTGTTTTGCAGTCAGTCATCGCCGGATTTTCGATGAACGACTTTTCAACTTCACATCACCAATACATTTTTTGCAAGTATTTGGTAAAAATACCACCTCCTTCGATCAAGTCAAGGCTTGTTTCGCCTTTTTTAGACACA
>JAXGSX010000210.1:0-6471 GCA_040775225.1 Kiritimatiellia bacterium
AAAGCAATCATAGCGCGTGCAAAATAAATTTTGCACAGTTATCTGTTGTCACCCATATGGTTACACAAGCACAGTTTCCAGAAACACCAATATTCGCCCATTCGACAAGCTCAGGGCTATGTCGGACATAGCCGGCAGCCGGCCGCGCGATTTTGGCGCAGGGCTTTGTTGCTCGGGGCTTTGCGGTATATTTATACAGCGGCACCCCTCGCGCCGCGCCCTGCGCCAAACTTGCGCGGTGCAAAATTCAGGTAATATGGGGAGCCAATTGCATCCCATATCCGGCATTTGAAATTCTATTCCCGACCATGCATATGCCAGCGCAACAGCAACGAGGCGATCTTTTCCTGCATTTCGGCGCTGCCGGTGCGGGTGGCGGCCAGGGCTTCAAAACGTTCCTTGGCATGGCATAGGCGGTCTTGCAACGCCTGCTGGCAATACCGGCAATCATCCGCCGCTTCCGGCAGTTGGATCTCGCCGGTGATGCCCAGGCCAGACAAAAACTCCACCAGGGCAGCTTGCGCCGCATTCGCATAGCCGTTGGTCTTGATGGCCGTCGCGGTTTTGAAAGAGACTTCGGCTGCACTAAACATGTCCGCCGAGCCATACGCCCTGGCCTTGCCTTCCGGAATCTCGGTCTTTTCCGAAGCAGTCCAGCGCTGGGCCATCCATTCCGGTATGGCGGTTCCGCGTTCCTCCGCGCTTAGCGAATCCCAGATGCCTTCCGCCAAATCCTGCGGACCGAACCGCACACGCCCGGCGGAGGCGCGGTTAACTGAGCTTTGTATGTCCTGTGTTCGCTGATAGCGATAATATGCTGCTGTCTGATGGTATAATTCATCAATAAGTTTAGCGCGATCTTTTGGATCAGATACTCCGATTAATTCAAATATCGCATCGTCTAAATCCCGACGATCAGATTGCAGCAATTCAGTTGGCATTGATGCCGGCTTTTTAAGCAATTCACGTAAGTTGTCTTCCGAATGGCAGTTTAACAAGTCATCCGCGATTAAATGTGTTACTTGGCGAGAAGAAATATCATGTATTATCTTTACAAGCCGCCTCGCCAACTTCGGGGACACTTTGCGTGGGTCAGGAATATCAAGGAGGACCGTGTCAACGACTTCAGTTTTAAGAGTACCTTCAGACCCAGCATAACGTCCATAGAAATGTTTTAACAAAGAAACGAGCGTTGAGTTCAGTACCGCAGAAAGAACGCCAGCTTCATTCTTTGATAATTCAGGCGTGCTTACGTAAAAAAGATTGTGGTTACAGACCAGATTGTCGGGATTATCAGGAACGATGTGGCGGTATTTCTGTGCCATAGGCCAAAACACGGCGCCCGTGCCAATATTCGTCAAATCATACCAGCGCGGCCGGGCCGCGCAGGTGCTGCGTTCCGGGACGGGAACGGCTTTGGATTTTTTGGAGGCGAAGGTTTGTCGGGCGCCCCAGCGTATGTATTTGGCGGCATAGGTTCCGGCAATGTCGCTTAATTCCCGGCTGACCCAGAGCGCCACCCGGTCGGTGTCGGACGCATGGATCACCGGCCGCTCGACCTGCATCAGGCTGTGGACTTCCGGCCGCACGTATTCGGCTTCAATGGGATGCAAGGTGCCATCGCCGGTTTTGATAATCTTCACCTTGCCGTCCTGGACTTCCTTTAGTTTGCAGGGAGTCATTAGCGGCAGGTTGTTCCAAGCCAAGCCGTCCTGGAGGTTGCGCAGCACTTCCGCTGTCACATCCCGCGGCATGAAAAAGGCGTCACAGCCGCTGGTTATCCCTCTTTTGACATCCGCAATTTCGCCCAGTTTGACGAAGCGGTTGCCGTACTTCTCCAGCAGGCGGAAGTAAATCTCCGGCGCGCGGAGGAACCGGCCCCACTTGCCGGCGGCGTATTCGGCATCACTGCCGATCGGCGTTGGTTCGTGGCCGGCATCATCCTTATCCCCGTCGTCGCCGTTGGCCGGCAGAACGGCGTCATTCTTCAGCAGTTTGCGCGCGGCAACGCCTTCCTGCCACAGCCGGCTTTGGGGGACAGGAATGATGCGAAGCTGATCGGTGATGAGCAGCTTATTGGTTTTCAGCACCAGCGTCCGCAGGCGTTCCGCGGCATGCTGGCGCGCCGTTTCATCGCCGGGGGCGCGGGTTCCCAGCAAATCGCACACCGGCTTTTGGAGGCGGACGAATCGGACCACATTGTTCATCCGCGCTTTTTCGTCCTTGCATCGCTGCAGGATTGTTACCGCGGTTTTAACGCGCGCGTCCTGGAACCATGGTTCATCCAGGCTTTCAATAACGGCCAGTATCTTGAAATTACGGAGCACCCAACCCTGAAGCTCAAAACCGTATTCGACGTCCAGCCAACTGGATGAGGTCAGGAAGCCGAAATAGCCGTCATCCTTCAACAATCCGGCCGCCGCCGGCCAGAAATAGCAGTGCAGATCGCTGCGCCCCGACAGCCGCAGGCCCGGCCACATCCGCGCGCATAACTCATACAGGTGTTCCTTGGCGGTTTTCAGCCGGATCGCATGGGATTCTGCGGATTCGCCGGGCGTCCGCTTGATTTGCGCGCGGCGCGGGATCAGTTCCTGGCGGACATACGGCGGATTTCCGATCACGGCGTCCAGCGGCGGCATGGCAACCGGCATGAGCGCTTTTTCCCCGATATCGCCTTCCAGAGGTATTTGAGGCAGACGGCAGAATGCCTCGCGCTGTTCCGGCACCTCGAAAAAATTACGGCGGGCAATGCGCGGATAGTTTTCCTCATCCTCGATATGCCGGGAGGCCAGGTTCAAGGTCGCCAGGTGGGCGGCAAAGACGGCGATATCGCAGCCGTATATTTCCGCGAGCAGCTCCTGATGGCTCAAAGCCAAGTCCTGGTTGCGGCCGCGGCGGCCCTGGTGGGACAGCCAAGCCTTACGGTGGTAAGCGCGCACCAGGAAACTGCCGGAGCCGCAAGCGGGGTCCAGCACCACGTCGCCGGCGCGGCGGATGCAAAACGCGTTGATGACATCCACGATGTCTTCATTGGTGAAATACTGGCCGAATTTATAGCGTTCTTCCGGCGCAATCAGTTTTTGAAATATGCCGCCGACGATATCGAAGGGAATTTGCCGGAAATCGTAGTGCGCCAGGTTTTGCAGGACGCCTTTCCATCCTTGGCGCGCTTGTTGAGAGGCGAAGATCAGGGATCCGGCCCAGTCTTTCACCTGCGGGTAGAAGATCGGCTCATAATCGCCGGTAACCCGCATGGCCTGCTCGAAATGGGCGCGAAAGGCTTCATAGATGCCCGAATGGCCGGTGCGGCTGCGCTCCTGCATGGTTAACGGGTTCAATTCCGGGAAACGGGCGCGCAAGGCTTCATAGAAAATGGCGCGGTTGCTGAATACATAACAAAGCGTGCGCGCGGCCCGTTCGAGCGCCGCGCCCCAATCGCGTTCATTCCCGGGATCGAAGGTCCAGTTCATTTCATCGGCCATCCAGCTTTGGAAAAGGGCGGCGAAGGACTTGTCCTGGCGGCAGGTTTCGATCAGATAGTCGCGCGTGGCGTAAACCGGCCAATCCAAATGAGTCTCAAGCGAGCGCAGGAACAGGATATCCGGTTTGATGCCCCATTCGCCGGCCGCCCCCTCCACAATCGCCGCCAGGTCGGCGAAGAGGCGCGGCAAAAACCTGTCGCGGATTTCGGCTTGCACATCCGGCCGGCGGCAATCGGACGGATTGGTCAGGCGCATGCCCAGTTCCCAGTCCCTTACCCGGCGTTCCATCATGGGCACATTGTACCGGCTGCGATCGAAGAGGGCCAGGGTGTTGATATTCCAGGTGAAGAAAAATGGACATTGTATGCTGTCGGCCTTTTGATAGGCATCCTGCATCAAATCAGCTGCATAAGGGCTTTGCCCTTCCGGTGTGCCCGGCATTTTAACTTCACCGGAAATGACGGGCGACTGGCTCCCGCGCCGGTATATCCGGAGATCATGGCGTTTGCGGCTGCCGGCGGAGTATTGCTCGATGGCCGCTCGATCAAACGGCCATTCCGGATGCTGCGCGAATAAGGCGTCAGCCCATGACTTAACGTCGCCGCAAAAGGCAACTTCATGCTCGCGAATGGTTGACATAGAACTCATAATTGAGAGGGCGGGCCCCGCCGGCAAGGCGCCCAAAAGGTTCGCAGCCGCCGAATACATGGCAGTGTTTTTTACCAGCAATATTTAGACTTTTTCCCCGGGTATGTCGAGCAAGATGTTGGCCAATGTCATTTTGATTGCATGCTCCAAGAAATATGTTAAACATTTGATCTCACTTACCGACTCAGCGGTTTGCCGCATCACGGGCGGCGTTTGAACCATGCCGGAATATCACAGGAGCCAGATTATATGAGCCGTATTGTCAACATCGGGGCCATCGGGGTGGGGGCCTTCATGGCCCGCCAGCATCTGCCGAACATCCGGCGCAATCCCCATATCCGCATCCATACCCTCTGCGACGTCAATGAGGAACTCCTGGAAAAGCGCCGCCGGGAGTACCAGCCCCTGCGCGTTACCGCCCGGGCTGAGGAAGTGTTCGAGGACCCGGAAATTGACGCCGTGCTGGTCGGCACCCGCGGCGCGGCGCATGCCGTCTTCATCGAACTGGCCGCGCGCTACGGTAAGCATATCTACGTCGAAAAACCCATGACCCATACCTACGACGAAACCCGGCAGGTGCTGGCGGTCCTCAAGGGGGTGGACATCAACGTGGGCGTGGGATTCAACCGCCGTTTCGCGCCGGCCATGGCGGAGGCCCGCCGTCTTTTCCAAGGCTACAAGGCCGGCCAGCCCGCCAATCTGATCTACCGGATCGTGGACGACCACCGCGTCCGCCCGCCCTACGTCTTCGATCTGAACGACGGCGGCGGCCACCTGCTGGCCGAAGGCTGCCATATTTTCGATCTGCTGGCCTGGTTCCTGGGCGAGGAGCCGGTGGAAATATTCGCCGCCGGGCCTTTGGAAACGGATAATGCCGTCATCATCAAGTATGCCGGCGGGTCAATGGCCGCGATGCTCTGCGGCGGCAAGGGCGCGCTCTTCTATCCCAAGGAACTGCTGGAAGCCTTCTGCAACCACCGGACCCTGGCCGTGGATAATTTTTTCGAGCTGCGCCTGGACGGGCCGGGCGGCAATTGCATCCGCACTTTCCCGCCCGCCGGCGAAAACAAAATCCGGCCGGATGAGGACAGCATGACCGGATTCTACCGCAAGGAATTCGCCGCCCGCCCGCCGGAAGACATAGCGGAAGTGCACATGGGCGGCCGGAGTTTTCCCACGCCTTCCCTGGACAAGGGGCATGCCCATGACATGGCGGAATTTGCCGCGGCGGTGGTGGAAGGCCGGCGGTTCGGCATCAACGCCGTGGACGGCGCGCGCGCCACGGTCTGCGCCTTAAAGGCCTACGATTCGATCCGGCAAAACCGGCCGGTGGCGGTTGATCCCGCGGAATACGGCGCGTGAGTTTGCGGGCGCGGGGGCGCCGCCGGGCCGGGAGCATTGGCCGCAAAAAAAACAAGCGGAATTCAGCCATCATGCAAGGAGCGCAGGGAAAGCAATGAAAGCACGGCAAGTCGCGGTGATTACGGTGGACGGGCGGGTGGAAATGCGGACGCAGCCCATGCCGGAGTTGAAGGAGGGGATGGCGCTGATCAAAACCCACGCCACCCTGATCAGCCCCGGCACGGAAATGAACGGGGTCAAACAACGCCGCGCGCAGACGCCGCCGCCGCCCGACGCCAAGGAGTATGTTTTCGGGTATTCCGCCGCCGGTGAAATCATCGAGGTGCGCGGCAATTTCCCGCGCCTGCGGCCCGGCATGCGCGTGGCCGCCATGGGCGGGAATGCGCAACATGCCAATTACAGTTGCGTGCCGGTCAACATGCTGTGCCCGATCGCCGGCGATCTGCCTTACGAACAGGCGTGCTTCGCCTGCCTGGGCGCGACGGCCTTGCAGTCCATCCGCCGCGCACGGCCGGAATTAGGCGAGTTCGGCGCGGTGCTGGGCCTGGGCATCGTCGGCAACCTGGCGGCGCAACTGGCGCAGTTGAGCGGCGCGCGCGTGATGGCATGGGAAGGCCTGGATTTCCGGATTGACACTGCGCGGCGTTGCGGCATCCGGCAGTGCGTGAATTTCACGCGCGCCGACGCCCAGAAACTGACGGAGGAATTTGCCGCGCCCTATGGCCTGGATTTCGGCGTCATGGCGTTCGGCGGCGATGCCACCAAAGCGTTCGAGTCGCTTTACAAATGCATGAAACTTTCCGCTGACGGCCACCGCATGGGCCGCGTGGCGCTGGTAGGCGGGTGCACGTTTGCGGTCCGGGGCGGCGCCGGCATGGGCAACCTGGATGTGCTTTCCTCCGCCCGGACGGGCCCGGGCTATCATGATGAGGCCTATGAATATGGCCGGGATTACCCGGCGGCCTTCGTCCAGTTCACC
>JAXGSX010000211.1:0-6470 GCA_040775225.1 Kiritimatiellia bacterium
GGAATCAACCGCGTATTCGATGTTGGCCGGATCAACCGGGCAAAGATTGCGGGCCGGCGCCCGCAAATCGTAATGCGCGGCGAATCCCGCGATTTCCGCAAATTTGCCCTGACCGCCATGCCGATTGAAAAACACGGAAGGCTCGTCGTAATTGCCCAGGATGCAGACATCTTCGGCCGCTTCAATACGCGCGGCGTAAGGCGGATAGCGTTCGCGGCCAATATCCGCCGCCAGGATTTTTTCCTGCAGCGCGAAATTCAATCCGTGACAGGCATAGTCCGTCAGCATGTTGGTATGGCCGGTCTGCATGGCCGTTTTCAGCAATACCCGGCAATTCGACATGTAAGCCGCGTCTTTGCTCAGGCAGGCGCGCGCCCAGGCCAGATTGCCCGATTGCGACGCCGCCAGCAGGATGGCCAGCAAGACGGCGGCGGAAGGGCAATATTGGAACAGGCGCGACATGGCCGCTCCGAACATGACGCTGAACGCGGGCACCAGCGGCAAAAGGTACCGCGCAGCGCCTTCCATCAACGCAAAATGCGACGTGCTGAACAATAGCGCCGAAAATAGGATAAAAAGGCCAATGGCCAGATGGTAAGGCTCCTGGTACCGGCCGGCGCGACGCAGGCGTATCACAGAACCGGCGTAAGCCAGCAGCATCAAGGCAAGAGCGCCAAAATAAATCCGCAAAACATAATCCGGCGCATTGATATCCAGCAGACTAAACAGCCGTCCGTATAAAAACAGTTTCAGCCCATGCGTCAGCGGCACGCTGCCGAACGAGCCGGCAAACGAAAAAGTCGGTCAGCCATGGCGGCAGTTATAAATCCAGAATGGCGCGCTGCCCGCCAGGAAAGCCAGAAAGGCGTAAACGGTTTTCAGCGAGCAAAGCCTGAACCGTAAATTCCAGGCCAGCAAGACCGCCGCTGCAAGCATGGCTGAAAGGATCAACTGGTTCGTCCACCAGCCCAACCCGGCCGCCAGTCCCAGGACGATGAATTCCGATGTCCGGATGGTTTGGACTTGCCGGAAATGCTGAACTATCCGTGCGCTGAGCCACAGGCAGAGAGCGCTGAACAGCAAAGTTGCAGCGTATCCGCCCCGGGGCGAGTGATTGTAATGGAAAAACCCCTGCGGACCGATCAGGCAGAATGCCATTGCGAATAGTCCGGCGGTTTTATCACAGGCATCCCGGGCCCAGCAATACAACACCGGCAGCAGCAGGAAGGCAAGCAGGGCCGTGCCCAGCGAGACGGCCAATCCGGTGGGACCCAGCAATAAGCAAAACAACGCGCTGACCGTCGGCTCGAAACTGCCCATGTAAGGCTGGCCGTAAAAAAACACCGGCCATTCGCTTCCTGCGGCAATATGCCGGGCCATCAAGGCCGCGATGCCGGCATCCGGGTTGAAATGATGCTGCAGGCACCAGGCGCCGAAGAAGCGGATAACGGCGCCGACTGTCAGAATCAGGATCAACCATCCGGAATCAGGCACACAGCGCTTACACTTGCCCTGGAACATGTTTCCTCCCAGCATGCGATGCGGGAGAAATAACTGTTTTAACCGGAAATGTCAACCATTCACCACGGGGCACCCGGCATCCGGATGGCAAATTAACCGCATAGGGGGAGCGGACCGGATAAATTAACCGCAAAAGATCGCAAAGATCACGAAAAGGGGAATCTGGAAAACTGCAGAATAACGAACCGCAGAATGTTGAAGGGAAGATGCTGGCACATTGCCTATCTGCCCCTCTGTGCCTCTGCCTCTTTGCCCTTCTCCTAGTCCGGCATTCTTTCGCGATCTTTGCGTTCTTGTGCGGTGAATTGCAAATGCGCGCCCTACCGCCGGAGCGGCTCGGCAGGGACGCTTCGCACTACCATCAAAACGGCTCGCCAGGGACGGCTCGCCCTACCGCCGGAATTCCCGGATTACCGGACGCTGAACACCGTACCGTCACGCAAGCCCTCGTAAGCGCCCATGTCCACGATCACCTGGCGGATGCGCCGATTGCCGTCCAGGTCAATGGCGCCGGCCATCCAATCCTGGTTCAGGCCCGCATTGATGCACGGGGAACGCGATTGCAGACGGTAATCGCCGGCCAAGGCATCCGCGAAAAGCGGATCATCCTCGATATTGCCCGTACCGTAGGCGGACACGGACGGCGCCGTGCAGGTGTTGGTGAAGGAACCTGCCGCATACGTCCAATTCGAGCCGCTGATGCCGGCAGTGTTTAAATACACGATGGAGTTTTCCACCGACCCGCCGCCCAAATAAACGCCCCCGCCGTTGGTCACCACCGCATTGGAAACGATAGTGGAACTGCGGATTGCGGCCAGGGCGTTTGTCTGGCACACGCCGCCGCCCCGGTTGGCAGCGGTGTTGCCGGCCAACAAACAGCCGGCAACAAGCCCATTGTTAAACACGCCGCCTCCATCGCGCATGGCATAATTATCAATCAACCGGCAATTGACTACCTGGCAACTCGTTGTCACCGTGTAAATTCCACCGCCATAACCATTCGCGTTGGCGCGGTTTGAAACGAGGGTGCATCCAGAGATGAAGGCATTTTGGGCGTAAATGCCGCCGCCTAACAATGCGGCATTGCTGACCACGGTGGAATTAGTGATGATCAAACCCGGCGCGGTAGTGCCGGCTTTCACCCCGCCGCCGCGGGATGCCGTAGAGTTGTTGCTGAACACGCATCCGGCGATAATATTCGATCTGGAGTTGCCGCCGCACCATAAACCGCCCCCACCCCATGCCGCCGCCCCGCCGTTTGCGCGATTGCCGATAAACCGGCAATCCAGCACCTCCGACTTTGATAATTGCAAATCCAAGCCACCGCCGGCTTCGCCGGCCAGGTTACCGATGAATGTGCAATTGGAAATCATCGCCGGAATATCGTAGGCGTTCCCAGTCTGATCGGCAATAGACAATCCGCCGCCCGTATAGGTGGCGGTACACTTCACAAACACGCAATTTTTGATGATATTACCAATCGAATTCACCAATAACAGACAGCCGCCGCCACCGGAATAAACATGAGAGTAATAACAGTTGGAAAAAGTCAACCCATCCAGAATCAAGCGGTAGCCACTCATGCCCTGAAATATGCCCTGGCCGTCAATGATCGTGTTTTCCGCGCCGCCGACGCCCTGAATGTGCATTAGGCCTTTATTAGGGACGGCCAACACGTTAGTTATCGCATATGTTCCGTTGGAAACATACACGGTGGAATCATTGGATAAAATGGAGACGGCGTAATTGAGCGTCTGAAAGGCGGTACCCCAAGTGGCGCCGTCGGCGGCATCGCTGCCGTTGGTGGCCACGTAATACGTTCCGGCGGATGCCGCCGGGCAAAGCAGCCCGGCCAGGCATGCGCTCAACCAGGCCCCGCGCAAACGCGAAGCTTTCCGCGTCAGAATTTCCAATTTATTCATGATGTTTGTGCCTCCTGTGAATTTGGGTGTTTGCGTTAAATAACTACAAAATATTAGCGGGTTTGCGAAAATAATCAAGCTCGCCGCTTATGACGCCGCTTTCCTCCGGCTTGGACATGCCAAAGCGGCGTCAAGCCGCCGCAATCCAAATATCGCTCAGATAAACCGTTTGGCCTCGAATTGCATTTCGCTTTTAAAAATGAACCGGCGATCCGGCGGGGGCAGCCCGCGTCCGCTTTGGTAACCGCGGCGGATTTCTTCCAATCTGGCGGACAGCCGCCGGAGGTCATCGTCATACGCATCCAGCCGAACGAGGTGGAATTGCTGCAAGCCGGGCGGGGCCATGGAACCCCGCCAGGCCGCCGCAATGCGCCGGCGCAACGGCGGCAGGTCGGCGCGCAAGGCGTCAAGATTGCCGCGGATGCGTTCCAAATCGCGCACAACGCCCGGGCGGTCCGGAGGCCGCATTTTTTCAAACTGCCAGTGATTGAAATTCTTCAGGCGATAAGCCCGGCGGTAAAGCTCACGGCATTCCTCAATGAGCAAGACCCGCCGGGCAAACGATTCAAACCGGTCGGCCGCCAGCCGCAGGCATTCCACAAAATACCGGTTGCGGGCAACCCGCGGTTCCCAATCCTCGAGCACCTCCCTGGCGCGCGCGGCCAGCGGAATAATAGCGGCAATCCGGGCGAGGACTTCCGCGCGGCTCAACCGGTCGAGCGCCAGATCTTCGATATCGTACATCAGGCTGACCGCGTCAAAGCGGAACGGGAATCCGCCGCCATTATCGAACACGTTGCACCGGCCCAGGTCCATGGCGGCGCGCGATATGGCATCCGCGTCCGTTCCCAGGAATACCCGGTCAAATTGTGCCAGGAAAGCGCGGCGGCCTGGGGTGCGGGTGTTCCATGCCAGGCCGGCGTGGCGCCAGATGCCTGGCCAGGACTGTTCCATCCAGGAACAATTGAAATTCCAGACGCAGGCGGTATGCGCCACGGTCCGACGCCGGAGCGCGGGATGGCGATCCAGCAAGCGCGCGTATTCCTCAACATTCGCCAGCCGGCAATCGTACGCCGCCAGAACGTTTTCCATCGTATGCACCGCCGAATACAGATGCAGCCGGCGCCCCGGCGCCCGGCGCGCAATTTCGCGGAATCCCGGCGCGTCCATGCCGGGCGCGTAAAACCAGTAGGCCAGTTCGATGTCCGGGTCCAGCATGTCCAGCGCCTGCCAGCGCGACGATTGCGCCGGGGCGGCGTGGAAGAAATCGGTCCAGATAAACGGCTGCCTGCCCAGTTTTTTCAGAATACGGCAGACCATGTTGACGTGCCGGGCCCAACTGGCTTCCGCCCCCAGTTTGCGGCAGGCGGGGCATTGCGCGATCGTTTCCACTTCGTCGCAACCCGGGGAAAACCGGTGCGCGGGGAAAAGTTCACATAGCTCCCGGAGGACTTTTTCCAGAAACCGTTCGACCTTGGGATTGCTGGGACAGAAGTTCGTGCCTTGCCCGGCTTCCGACAAGTCCGCATGATGCCGGCGCATGGCCGGGGACCAGTGTCCGAAACAATTGAATACCGGCACGATCTCGACGAATCTTTCCCGCGCGAATTCCACCAGCTTGCGCATGGCTGATTTCGGCATGGCGCCGGGAGGCGCCAGTTCCGGGCAACTTTGCAGCCGCACCGAGGAAAATTCGTCGTAATAAACCAGCGTGTTCAGCTTGCACTCGCTCATGCGTTCGATCACCGATTCCAGGTAATCGGCCCGGATATGCGTGCCCGCCTGAGCCCATTGCCGGCAATCCAGCAGAATGGACCGCACCGGCGCCAGCGGCCAGTCATGGATCAAGACGCATGGCCAGGTTGTTTCCCCCCCCGCATGCCGCGCCAGTTGGACCAGGGTCCGCCCGGCGTAAAAGGCGCCGGCCGGTCCGTTGGCAGCCACCGCAATGCCGGCGGGACTGATATCCAGGGCGTAAGCTTCGGCGCCTTTGCTGGCAATCGCACGCGCCAGCCGCGGAACAATCCGGTTCAGGCGCTGGGCGCGAGCGGCGGCATGGTTCTGGATCAGCGCCGCTTGAATACCTTCCGGCCCTGCGCATGCGGCAAGTATTTGCTCCAGTCCGGCGGCGCCGGTCAAACGTACGGCGCGCCTGCCCGCCGTTTCGGCCAGGGTGAATGCGCCGCCGCCGAAATTTCCCGCCCGGCGCCGGAGGATTTGCGGGGTTGGAATCAAAGCCAACATTACTTGTCGCTTCCAAAAATTATCCGGCCGAACTTGGACGGATCGCCGGAAACACCCTTCTCGCCGCCCCAGAGCATGACCGTCTTGGCCTTAAAAGAATCCATCCCGCCCTTTTCATCCTGGTCGCCCAGGTGCATGGCAAATCCCATCACCGCGCCGGGCTTGAATTCGAACTCCGGGAAGGCGGCGCGGGGAATTTTGACGATATAAGTATAGCCGTCCGGCAGCAGTTTGGACGCATAGGCCATCCCGGGAATATCCATGCCCCGTTTGGGTTTGGAAACGTGGTGGAACGGCGGCAGAGCCGGGTCCATGCTGGGCGCGAATTTAATATGATACACACCCTCGGTATAAGTGGGCGAGCCCTGGTCAGCCGGCCCGCGCCCATCCAGGAACAACTCGATGCAGTCGCCCTCGTATATGTAAATCGGCTCATTCCGCGCCAGGTTCATCACCTTGTTATCCCGCACGCGCACGGCAATGTACAGATTATCGTCATCGTACTGCACCGCCGCACGGGCGGAGAGATCGTTGGTCCCGGCCCAATCCACGTGCTGATTCATCATGTACAGTTTGGTATAAGGAATTCCCATAATCACCTGTTCCGGATCGTCAATTGCCGCCTGAAATTGCGCCGCATCCCCCCATGGGGAAAGATCGCCGTCAATTTTCAGCGGTGCTTTTGCCGGCAACGCAATGGTGCTAAGCCGGATGGGCAGGATGTCCGACCTGGTTGTCTTGCCGATAAACGCATTATCCGAGGCGAATTCAACCCGCATGACC
>JAXGSX010000212.1:0-6416 GCA_040775225.1 Kiritimatiellia bacterium
TCCGCCAGGGCGATATTGCCCTGCGGCGGCTTCTCGCAGGGCGAAAGCACATGGATGCCCATGCCCGCCAGTTTCTCGCAAATGCCGGCAATCTTGCCGTGGCAGTGGCACCAGGTATAACCGCCGCGCGCGCGGACGAGTTCCGCCACTGGCCGGTCGAATGGCACCACGAATCGGTCGCACCATTCCGGCCCGATCATGGTCTGCGAAGCCAGTTCCGCGCCCGATTGCATGAAATACCGGACGCCGTTATCCAGGCAATACCCGGCCGCGTCCAGGATCGAGCGGTTCACCCGCTCCATCAGTTTAAGGACCAGTTCGGTTGACTCCACGCAGGCCTGGATGACGTACTGCTCGGGGGCAAACCACAACCCGGGACAGCACAAGGCATCGGCCAGATGCGCCATGACAATGCCGTCATCCCCCACCCTGGCGTCCCATTTCCAGTAACCGGCCAGATCAATTTGCGGCGGGGCATAAGGGATGGACAGGGCCTTTTCGACATCGTCGGGCGTCTCGAAGAAATGTTTTTCGGCCCAGTCCATCATGTCGGTTTCGATGTGGATCAGCCGGGTCAGCCGGCCCTTGGGCGTATCCAGCGTCTCATGCCGCAGGTTGCCCGCGGTTTCGGCATGCAGTCGTTCGGCGGCTTCCTGGCCGAAAAACAGGGCGGCATCCGAGAGCAGATCGTAATAAACCGCGCAATCGGTAGCGCGCAGAAATCGCGCGGCCCATTCCGGCCCGGCATTCTCCAGCCATTTGGGATCAATCCGCGGACACATGGGCGCCTTGTCGGGGATTTTCAACTCCATTGCCGCTGTGATGCGTTCCCGCGAGGTCATGGTCATGGTCACCCTCTTTGCTGGTAGCGTCCG
This sequence comes from Kiritimatiellia bacterium, assembly GCA_040775225.1. Taxonomy (GTDB): domain Bacteria; phylum Verrucomicrobiota; class Kiritimatiellia; order JAAZAB01; family JAAZAB01; genus JAXGPF01. Next base: position 876 of record JAXGSX010000212.1, read on the forward strand.
TACTGTTCGGCGGCGTCGAAATACGCCGCAATATTTTCCCATGGAATATCGCGGTTGAGCAGATGCGACGGGGTCATGAAATACCCGCCGCCGGCGCCGATGGTTTCCATGCGCAACTTGACTTCCGCGGCCACCTGCTCCGGAGTTCCCAGCGGCAGTGTGTGCTGCACGCTGACGGCGCCGAAGAAGATCAATGCCCGGCCGTAAAGCCGCTTGACTTCGGCCGGATCGAGCACTTCCGGCTGAATCGGGTTGAGGATATCCACGCCCACGTCAATAAAATCCGGGATGACTTCGCCCACCTGGCCGTCGGTGTGGAGGAAAAATGCGGTATGGGAATCCGGCTGCTTGACCGCCTGGACAATCCGCCGCAGGCGCGGCTTGAACCATTCGCGCCATTGCGCGGGCGAGATCAACAAGCCGCGCTGGGAACCCAGGTCGTCGCCGATGCCAAAGATATCGGCGCCAGCCCGCACGGCCGCGCGGGCCTGCTCCACGGCGGCATCGGTGATGGCGTCCAGGAAGGCCGGGAGCCACTCGTCCTGGTAGCCCAGGTCGCAGAAAAACTGTTCGCGGCCGCGCAGGCCGAAGGGCGTTTCGAAATCGCTGACTATGCCGACCGCCACGGCGGGATACCCCGCGGCATGCAGGACGTCACCCCGCCGGCGCAAGGCGGCGACGTCCGGCGCCGGCGGTTGCCAGCGCGCCATGGCCGAGCGCACATCGTCCACGGACTGAATATCGCGGATCGCCCGGTAAACATCCGGATCGCGTTTGAATGGTTCAACCACCTTCAACCCGCGCAAATCATGGTGGAAACAATCGCGGGGATGCTTTCCGCAGCGCTCCTGGAACAGGGCGATGGTGTCGGCATTGAACGAATCAATCGCCACATCGTACAACCCGTGCGGCACGGCATCGGGCATTTGACGGTTCAGGACGGCATGTACGCGTTCGCGTGAATTCATGGATCGGCCCTTTTGGACACCCAGGTATTAAATTGCAGATTGGCGCATCAGGCAACAGCAAATATCTACGATGTTTTGTCATAATCTACACTGTCATCCGCCCGGTTTCGGCCTGGACTGCATGCGGTTGGGCCAGTGTTTGGGCGACAACAGCCGGTCGGGCAAGTCCGGCGCCGCCTGCCGGATGGCGGATAACAAGTCGTCCGGCAGCGCGCCGCGCTGGAACAGTTCCGCGTTGCGCCGCATCTGCGGCACGGTTTCCACGCCGGTAATCACGGAAGTTACCCCGTCCAGGCTCAGGATATAGCGCAGGGCCAACTCGTCCATGCCCATCCCGGCCTGCCGGGCAATTGCATCCAAACCCCGGCGCGCCGGGATCACCGCCGCCAGTTCCGGGATGATGTTTTCCTCCGGCATCAACAACAGGCCCTGGAGGTACACGCTGCGGACGAAAACGGCAATCCCGCGGTCGCGGGCAATCCGCAACACGCCGGAGTTTTCATGGCGGCGGTCGAGGACGTTCATCGGCAACTGCAACGCGTCTGCGGGCAGCGTGCCGGCGATGGTTACAGCGGGCGCGGGTGAATTATCCGCGGAGACACCGGCATGGCGGATCAGGCCGGCCGCGCGCAACTTCAGCAATTCGTCCAGGTAACGGCTGTCCGACTCGCGGTGAAACAGGCACAGCGGCAGGCAATCCAGGCGCAGACGCCGGAGCGATTCCAGCACCGCCGCGCGGATAAATTCCCCCGCTTGCGCCCCCGCCAGATCATCCGGCACGGCCGGCACCTTGGAGACAACGACCATGCGGCCGGCCAGCCCGGTTTCGCGCAAGGCGCGCCCCAGGACTTCCTCGCTGCTGCCGTAAATTGCGGCGGTATCCAGGCAATTGACCCCCGCCCCGGCGGCACAGGCCAGGATTTCGCAAACCGTCCCGAACGGCGGCTGTCCCGCCCGGTTGGCGATGCCGTAATTCAGGCCGAACTGCACGGTGCCCAGCGTCAAGCGCGAAGGGCGGAATGCGCGCAGGAAAGAAAGATTTTGATTCCCTGGATTTTGCATGGGCGCAACCAATGTAAGCCGCGAATCATAATTTCAGAAACGCCATTATAATATTTTACCATTTAGGATTTTTCAACCAGACGCTACCCCCGGCCCGAACAGAGAAACCGGACGGGGCCATCGGGCATTGAAATTCAGCCGGCCTTCCGAACCGGAGCCTGCCAAGTCAACCTGTCCGGAGCCCTTTACCGGCAGACGCGCGCCATCCAATTCCGGATTGACGTATTTGCCGAACCATTGCCCGAGTTGAAACCGCATGGAAGCGATAATGCTTTCATAACCGGCATCATCCGCCAGATTCCTGGTTTCATTGGGATCGTTTTTCAGATCATAAAACTCGTGCGGGCCGTAAGGATAGCGGTGGACGTATTTATATTCCCTTGATCGGATCATGCGCGCGGGCCCGTATTCGTCGAACACCACCACGTTTTCCCGTCCGGCCGCCGGCTCTCCGCGCAACAACCCGGCAAAACTCCGGCCGGGCAGGCCGGCGGCATCCAGGTGCGGCAAGCCGAGATAATCCAGCAAAGTCGGCATGAAATCGTATTGGCTTAGCAACTCGGAATTGACGGTGTTTTGCGGCACATGTCCGGGCCATGACATGATGCACGGCACCTTGACCGAATTTTCGTATAAATTCAGCGGGAAAGTGCCATTGCCCTTGCCCCAGACGCCGTTATGGCCCATATTCATCCCGTTATCGCTCATGAATACGACCAGCGTGTTTTCGGCAAGATTGTGCCGGTCCAGATAATCCAGTATCCGCCCCAGATTGCGGTCCATCTCAGTGATGGCGGTGAAATAGCCGCTTAAATGCAGACGCCGTCTCTCGGCATCGGACGGATACAATGCAGGAGCATTGATCGCCCAGGGATGGTGCGGTTCATCCGGCACGGACATGAATCCACATTCATTCATATAACGGTCGAAAGTGGCTCGCGGATGCTGATCGCGCGCCCAGGAAGTATGCGGCGCGGTGTAATGCACGCCGAGGTAAAAGGGCCGGCGATCATCCTGGCGCGACTTCAGGAAAGCCAAAGCATCATCGGTAATCACGTCGGTAATGTAATCCGGCTCGGGGACCGCTTCGCCGTCCCTGATGACCATGGCATTGTAATACCTGCCGCCCAGCGCCAGCGGCCGCCAATGCGAAAAGCCTTGCTGGGCATGGTGGACGTCGCCCATGTGCCATTTGCCGCACAAGCCGCAGGTGTAACCGTGGGCGGCAAGCACCTCGGTATAGCCCGGCTGCCCCTTGAGGTATTCGATCAGCCGGCCATTGCCCAGGTCGAGTTTGCAATTGCCGCCGGCGAGATAATCATGAATGCCGTGCTGGGACGGGATGCGCCCGGTCAGTATGGAAGCGCGGGCGGGCGAACAGACCGGGGAGGCGCAGAAGAAATTGTCGAACCGCAAGCCGCGCCGGGCCAGCCGGTCGAGGTTGGGCGTGACCAGGTCATGGCATCCGGCGCAATGCATGGCCCACGGCCCCTGGTCATCCGTCAACAAAAAGACAATGTTCGGACTTTGGTTGTCTTCCGGCACATTTCCCTCAACCAACCAATAAATTTCATGTTTGACGCCGCATCCATAAAGCCATAACAACTTAACACTTTAAACCTTAAAACCTTAATGATCCAGCACAATCATCCCGTAACACCGGATATGACGCGCCCGCAACTGCATGACAGCGTAATCGTCCCGACGTGTTTGAAGGATACCACAGACCGCCATCCGGCCAAAGCATAAATATGCCGGAAAAAATTATGTTGAATGCGGGCGGTACTAACGTTATACCAGTGCCCCGAACCGGACCCGGCCGAAGCTGAATGTTCTTTCCGGGCGGCTGCTTGACTTTGTGAAACAACCTTCTGTTTTCCGGGCCATAAATACTTCTTTAAAAGTTGATTTGTAAGCTGCCAAATCATATCGCAACATGCCTTCCAAATTTCTCTTCCTGGCGGCCGTGCTGGCGGGATTTTTTTTCGGCTCGATGAGTTTCTCCTTCCAGATGGGACAACGCTGGAAAGTCCCATCGCTGCACATCGGCTTTGTTTTCAGCCTGCTGAACGGCCTGTTTTTCCTGGCGCTGCTGCTCTTCCAGCCGGCGCCGGCGGCGGCGGAGACAGGCGCGGGGCATGGCGCCGCGTGGGTCTGGCTTGCGGCCATCGCCGCCGGCGCCAGCCAGGTGTTCACCCTGGCCCTGGTGGACCCGGCGCAACGGCGCGGTCCCACCGCGCCGATATTCTGCATGATGAACCTGGCGTTTCTGCCGGTGTCGCTCTATGCCATCGCCGTGCTGGGCGAATCCATGTCGCCGGCGCAATGGGGCGGCCTGGGCTTGGCGGTGTTGTGCGTCATATCCACCGGCATGATGCACTCCGTGCCGCGCGGGTCCCGCGCGGCGCCGGCGCCGGCCTCACGCCGGCTGGCGTACGCGGGAATCCTGGCGGCGATCCTGGCCGTCAATAGCATTTACACGCTAGCCATGAAACAACTGGACGCCATGCCCGGCGGCGCGGCGTCCCTGCTGCAAACGCACCGGAACCTCTTCCCGATGCTGGTTTACGCCGTCATCGCCCTGGGCACGGCGCCTTCCATTTTACGCAGCCTGTCGGGTTACAACCCGGCCCGGGCCATTCCGCTGGGGGCTATAGCCGGCGCCGGCTCGGTGGGGGGATTCATCTGCCTGAGCCGGGCGATATCCATCCCGGGCGGGATCGGCGTGGGCATCAGCACCACCGCCAGCCTGCTGACCATCGCCCTGATCGCAGCATTCATCTTCCGCGAGCAACGCACCCCGGCCTGGTACGCCACCATCATCCTGGCGATTGCCGGGGTATTGTTGTTTGCCGCCTGAAGTTCACTGGCGCCCGCCGGGGGCTCCTGACATTTACTCCAGGCGCGCCGGCATGGCGCGGCCGAGGTAATGCTCGCAGTAGCGGTCGTAAAGGCAGCGGGCGGAGGGAAACATGGAATACGGACTCAGGAAGTGCGGCGCCTCGAAGGTGATGAATTTTTTGACGAATGGCGCCTGCACATCCAGCTTGAATTTCAATTTCACCCAGGCGATGGGCGGGAAGCGCCAGGGCATATCCCGGTCGAACGTTTCGACATTGCCCCAGAATTCCACCCCGAACCGCGCGCACACTTCCGCCGTAGCCTCCGCAAATGCCTTCAAATCCTTGAAATGGCAATGGCCGTCCATGAAGGCGGCATAGTCAATCCCGCCGCCGGTTTCCTCGAACATGTACTCCAGGTAACGCGCGTGCTGGACGGGATTCAGCGGGTGTGTCCCCGCGCCGGCGCAGGCGCCGTGGTATTTTTCCGCCGCATAGCGCGGCGAGATCAGGACCGGCTTACCGGCGTCGAGTTGCTTGATATGCGCGATCAGGGGATTCCAGATTTTCGGCATATTATAGCGCTCATCGCCCTCGTGGCTCTTGTACCAGCCGTGAAACGACGGATGATGGCGGTAGCGCGCCCAGGCTTCGTCCAAAAACGGCCGGCA
>JAXGSX010000213.1:0-6413 GCA_040775225.1 Kiritimatiellia bacterium
AATCATTTCAACACCAATATTCGTGCAAAATTCAGGTATTACGACTTTATCGTCAAAAGGCCGACAAACTGACACGGTTTTGTTTTTCTTGCGGCTCACCAGGGGCGGTTCGCCCCACCGTCCGAACACACGGCATCCAAGGTGGGGCGAACCCTCCGGGTGAGCCGCAGCACAGTTTGGTCAGACCTCATTTCCGAAGCCTGCACCGAATCGCAGATGCGCCCGGCAAGCTGAAAACACCAACAAACGGCTTGCAAAGCCCGGAAAATTATTTAAACTGCCTGATTCGTAGTGGAAGATTTATCGCCGCATAAGGAACAAATAACGCATGCATCCAATCCTGAAACAGATAGAAGAATTCGGGCTCGTGCCCATGATCAAGATTGAACGCGCGCCAGACGCCGTGCCGTTGGCCAAGGCGCTCCGCGACGGCGGATTGCCGGTGGCGGAAATCACGTTCCGCACCGCCGCGGCCGAGGAAGCCATCCGCAACATCGCCGCGGAACTGCCCGAAGTGCTGATCGGCGCCGGCACGGTGACCAGGATTGGGCAAGTCGAGCAAGCGGTGAAGGCCGGCGCCAAATACATCGTCACCCCGGGCTTCAGTTCCCCCGTGGTCAAATTCTGCGTGGACAACAAAATCCCCGTCACACCCGGCATTGCCACGCCGACGGAAATCCAGATGGCGCTGGATCATGGCGTGGATACGGTCAAATTTTTCCCGGCGGACGCCTTTGGCGGACTGAAAACCTTGAAAGCCATGAGCGCGCCCTACAGCATGGTCAAGTTCATCCCCACCGGCGGGATCAGCGCGGCCAACCTGGCCGAATACATCATGTTTCCCAAGGTGCTGGCCTGCGGCGGCAGCTGGCTGGCCAAGGACGAATTGATCAAGGCCGGCCAATTCGACGAAATCACGCGCATCACCCGCGCGGCCCTGGACATCGTGCTGGGATTTGAATTCGCCCACGTCGGGATCAATCTGCCGGACGCCGCCGCTTCACTGGCGCTGGCGCGGCAGTTCTCCGAAATATTCCGCTTCCCGCTGAAGGAAGGCAACAGTTCCAATTTCGCCGGCGCGGGCCTGGAAATCAACAAGCGCCCGGGACTCGGCGCGCACGGGCACATCGCCGTGGCCGCCAACAGCATTGCCCGGGCGCTGGCTTATCTGGGTCGGCGCGGGATGGCGGCGGACATGGAAAGCGCCAAATATGACGCCGCCGGCAAGCTGGCGGCGGTGTACCTGAAGGATGAATTCGGCGGCTTCGCCGTGCATCTGCTGCAGCGGAAATAAACCGGGAGACCATCAGCCATGAAAAAACGCATCGTCAGTTTCGGGGAAATCATGCTGCGCTTGAAGGCGCCCGGCTTCGAACGGCTGTTCCAGTCGCCTATGCTGGAAGCCACTTTCGGCGGCGGCGAGGCCAACGTGGCGGTGTCGCTGGCCAATTTCGGCCTGGATGTCTCATTCGTCAGCGTCCTGCCGGAAAATGCCATCGCCAATGCCTGCGTGGCCGAACTGCGCCGGTTCGGCGTGGACACATCCTTGATCGTCCGCGGCGCCGGCCGCATGGGAATATATTACCTGGAAAACGGCGCCAACCAGCGGCCTTCGACCGTGGTTTACGATCGCGCGCATTCGGCCCTGGCGCTCGCCGCGCCGGGTTGCATTGACTGGCCGTCCGTTTTCAAGGGCGCCGGTTGGTTTCATATCAGCGGCATCACGCCGGCCATCAGCCAGTCGGCCGCCGACCTCTCGCTGGAGGCCGTGCAGGCGGCCAAGCAGGCGGGGATGACGGTTTCCTGCGATTTCAACTATCGCGCCAAGCTGTGGAAATACGGCAAAAGCGCCCCCGAAGTCATGCGCGAAATTGTCCGTTACACGGACATCGGCATCGCCAACGAGGAAGATTGCCAGCGATCGCTGGGAATTGACGCCGCCGCCCGCGTGGAAAAAGGCGAACTGGACACCGCCCAATACCAGGCGCTGGCGGAAAAAGTGCTGGCGGCTTTCCCCGGTCTCCGCCTCATGGCGATCACCCTGCGCGAAAGCAAAAGCGCCGATCATAACGGATGGTCGGCCTGCCTGCACGACCGCAAGCAGTTTTATCTCAGCCGCAAATACGCCATTACCGACATTGTGGACCGCGTGGGCGGCGGAGACGCCTTTGCCGCCGGCTTGATTTACGGGCTGGTCTCCGGCGGCAAACCGGAAAAAGCGCTGAATTTCGCCGTGGCCGCAAGCTGCCTGAAGCATTCCATCAGCGGCGATTTCAACCGGGTCAGCGTCAGCGAAGTCGAAAAACTGGCCGGCGGCGACGCTTCCGGCCGCGTGCAGCGTTAATGCCGGCAAACACCAAAAGGAGCATGCCATGTTAAAGCGATTGTCCATTACCGTTTTTGCGGCATCGGCCGCAGCCCTGGCGGCGGTCGGGGAAACGCCGCAGACGACGGAACAGCCAGGCCGACCGGAACAGCCGGCCCCGGCCGTGCAGCCGGTCATGCCGCCGGCCATGTTTCAGCCGGTGGCGATTGATCCGGAACTGGTGCGCCAGAGCATGCAGGCGCGCGCCGAACTGGACCGGTTGAACCGCGCCGTCAACGCCCGTAAAACCAAGCTTTTCGAGGAAAATCAGGAATTGCAGGCGCTGCAGGAAGAAATGCGCTCACTGCAGGAACAAATAGACGCGATTCTGGAAGGCGACGCGAAATTGAATGAACTGAAAGCGCAGCAGCGGGAAATTGCCCCGGAACTGCCCATCGGCGGCCGCGCCTTTCCCATGGCGCCGCAAAAGCCCTCTCCCGTCAAGCCGCCTGAAAACCAATAGCTTGCCGCCATGTTCACGGAAAACACCGTCGTGCTCAATCAGGATGCGCTCGGCAACGGCTATCACCTGCTGAAGCTGAAATCGCGCAAGATCGCGCCGGCGGTGCAGCCGGGGCAATTCGTGCATCTGCGCGTGCCCGACATGGGCGAGGCGGTACTCCGGCGGCCGTTCAGCGTTTTTAAAACCGACGCCGAAAGCCTGACGCTCCTCTACCGCGAAGTCGGCCTGGGAACCCGCCGCATGCGCCAACTGCGGGCGGGCAGCCAGTTGAGCCTGCTGGGCCCGCTGGGCCGCGGATTCCCTCCGGTCAGTCCGGGCAAATTTCCCGTGCTGGCGGCCGGCGGCTACGGCCTGGCGGCGCTGTACATGGCCGCGGAACGCGCGCCGCTCCCGGGCCTGGTTTTTGCCGGCGGCGCTTCGGACCGCGATATTCTATGCCTGGACGATTTCGAGCAGTTGCACTGGGAAACCCGCGTGGCGACAGAGGACGGCTCGGCCGGGGAAAAGGGATTGGTGACGGACATACTCGCGCGCTGGCTGGCCGCGGAAACCGCCGGGCGCGTGCCGGAAATTTTCGCCTGTGGCCCCAACGGCATGTTGCGCGCCGTCAGCCAGATCGCCGGCCGGTTGGGATACCGGGCTTGGGTGTCCATGGACCGGAACATGGGCTGCGGTCTGGGCGCATGCCTGGCATGCGTGCAGAAAGTGCGCCGGCTGGAAGGCGGACGGGAATCATGGCAGTGGGCGCGCATCTGCACTGAAGGCCCGGTGTTTGACGCGCGCGATATCGCCTGGACGGAAACCACAGAGCATGAATAAAGCCAATACCGCCGTCAACCTGGCCGGCATCGCCATGCAGAATCCCGTCATGCCCGCTTCCGGCACGTTCGGCTACGGGCCGGAATTCGCGGCTGTCTTTGACCTGAACCTGCTCGGCGCCATGGTAGTCAAGGGCATCAGCCTCGCGCCCGTGAACGGCAATCCTACACCGCGCCTGGCGGAAACACCGGCAGGCCTATTAAACGCCATCGGCCTGCAAAACCCGGGGTGCGATGGATTCATCCGGGATTATCTGCCTTTCCTCCGCCAGTATCGCGTGCCGCTGATCGTCAATATCTGGGGGCAAACACTGGAGGAATACGCCCAGGTCGCCCGGCGCTTGAATGATACTCCCGGCGTGCATGGCCTGGAATTGAATATTTCCTGCCCCAACATCAAGGCCGGCGGAATCGGTTTCGGCGTGCGACCCGACCTGGCCCGCCAGGTCATCGCCGCCGTGCGCCGGGCGGCCCAACTGCCGTTAATCGTTAAACTGCCGCCGCATCTGTTTGACCTGCCGGCGTACGCGCGGCTGGCCGAAGAATGCGGCGCCGATGCCCTTTCCATCACCAACTCCCTGCCGGCCATGGCGGTGGATGTCGAAACCCGCCGGCCGGTGCTGGCCAACGTCACCGGCGGATTGACCGGGCCGGCGATTCATCCCGTGGCTTTAAAGCTGGTCTGGGAAGCGGCCCGGGCAACTTCCCTGCCGATCATCGGCATGGGCGGGATCGTTTCGGCGCGGGAAGCTCTGGCCTTTATCATGGCCGGCGCCACGGCCGTGGCGGTGGGCACCGCCAACTTCACCGATCCGGAAACAATTCCCAAGGTCATCCAGGGGATTGAAGATTACCTGCGCCGGCACGAGATCCCGGATATCGCCGCCCTGCGGGGCGTCCTGCTGCAGGATGTATCCGGCAGCGCCCATCCGCAATGACCCCGAGATCGTCCAATTTCAGGCGCTCCCTCTGCCGCCGCCTGGCGGGATGGCTGCTGATTGCCGCCCTGGCAGCCCTGGCCGTTTACATTATCCTGCGGATGCCGTACGACGGGCAAAGACTCCACCAATGCATTCCCGATTCCGCCGCGGTGGTGAGCGTGCACCATAACCTGGCGGCGCGTTATGAATATCTCGCCACCAACGTTTTGCTCCGGCCGATCCTGCAGGCCGCCGGATTGGACCCCGCGAAGTTAAACCCCGCCGACGCCGAACGCCTGCGCCGCTGCGCGCCTTATATCGCCGGCCGCACAACGCTGTTGGGATGGATGCCGCGGATGCGGCTCAACGGCCGGCCCGGGCTGGCCATCGTTTCCTGGATGGGTCGCGCCGGACTTGGCGCGCGCTGGTGGCTGGAATTACGGGCGCCGGGCCGGCTACAGCGCCAGCCGGCCTACGCAGGATATTCCATCTGGACTGTAGCGCACCCGGCGAATCCGGCCGGGTGGCGCCTGGTTTTTACGATCCATGAAGGCATGCTGCTGGCGCTGTTCTCACCGGACCCGGACGGCATCCGTGAAATCATCCAGACTGCCGAGCGCCTGCTGCCATCCGCCGGCGCGCTGGCCAACCGCGACTTCCTGGCGCTGCCGCCGGAAGCCGCGGACCGCTGCTGGCTGCGCCGGCCGATTTCAATGGCCGCCGCCGTTACCGCCATAACCCCGCAGACATGCCGCGTCCGTTTAAATGCCTCCGATTGGCTGCCGGCCCCGGCGGGGCAATTGCCAGCCGGCGATTTGCAGCCCATGGCCGACCTGCTGGGCGACAGCCCGGTGATGGCCGCCATGCTGAACGCCGATGCCGCCCGCCATCTTGCAGCGTTGCTGCCTGGTCCGTTCGACTGCAGCGACCTGCTGCTGCCGCGTCAGGACGGCGGCGGCGCCAGTCTGGGTCTGGCATTGCTGACCGGCAAGGATGGCGGCGGCTTCGGCACGGCGCCCTGGCGACTCAGCATCCCGGCCTTGGCGGGTTACCTGCCGCTCGGAAGCCCCGATGATGGCCCGGCGGTTGTGAAACGGGCGCTGGACCGGCTGAATGCCCGATACCGGCTCGGCTTGATCGCCGATGGCGGCGAAAAATTGACCGGGCACTCCCTGGTTGAAATCTTCACCATTGAACCGACTACCGAGAACTTTCTGGCACGCCTGGCGGCGGAAGACCGTCCGGCATACGCCGTCCTGGATCATGGCCTGTTTTTCTGCAGCAATGCCGGCGCCCTGGCGCGGCGGTTCGCCGCGGCATCCCGCAACGCAACGGCAAACCCGCGCTGGCGCCGGGCGCTGGCCGGGACGCCTTGTTCCGCCATGCTTTGGATGAACATGCCCGGTGGCATTGCCGCCGTGCAGTTGGGCATGACGGCGCTGGCGCTGCAAATGCGCGCGGCCGGCCGGCCGGATCAGCCATTCTGGCTCAAGACCATCCGGCAATGGTTGGATGAATTGCGCAATATGCAAACCGCGCGTATCTGGCTGGACCCCGACCAACCGACAGTGTTCGTGGAAATCAGCGGCAACAAGGATGCGGATTAAATTTTTCCTGAATCCGTGACGGGATTTTATGTTGTCAAGATAATGTGCGTACAAACAACAATTTATGGCATTTTAAAATATCACCAAACACACACGGCACTGTTTGGCGGAAAAGACCGCCCTGCGGGTGAGGCCATTATGCCGCATCTGCTTTGTTGCGAAGGATTCGCGGTATATTTATACAGCTTCATCCTTCGCGCCTCGCATCTGCGGCATACTGACCTCATCACGGATTCAGGT
>JAXGSX010000214.1:0-6413 GCA_040775225.1 Kiritimatiellia bacterium
AACGCGCGGTATTCTGGAAATTGCTGGCGGAAATCGCCGCGGCTGCCCGCGAACTCGGCCGGCCGCTGACGGTTTGCGGGGAGCTGGCGGGCGAGCCGGTCTATATCCGGCAATTGCGCGAGGCGGGGGTGGCGGCGGTGAGTGTCAGTCCGCGCGCGATTGGCGCAGTGCGCCGGGCGTATGCCGGCGGGTAACGGTGTCTCACGAAAGACGGCAGGTAAAAGCTTGCTTTGGAAAGCGACTTTAAGGGGTTGCGTTTAACCGGAATTATAACTCGATCCAGCGGCTGGGGACGGTGAACCGGCCGCCAGTTGGCGCATATTGCACTCCGATGAAAGGGAAATGGCCATGCAAAAACATCATGCACCCAAAAGCAAACCGGCCGCCGGCCTGCAATTCGGGCTAGGACGCGCTTGTATCAACCCGGAAATGCCCATATCGCTGGCTGGATATTTCAACGTGCGCATGTGGGAGAAAGTGCTGGACGACATCGAGGTGCGGGTGCTGGCGCTCCGCAGCGGCAATGACTGGGCGGCGTTGATCCAGTATGACCTGGTGTACGTTTCGCAAAATCTGGCAGACGCGCTTTATGCCGCGCTGAAGGCCGCCGGCCTGAGGCAGTTCCGTCCGGAAAACATGATCCTCACCGCCACGCACACCCACACGGCCCCGGAAATCCGCCTGGGGAAACCGACGTCGGATATCCGTTACAATAATTTTGTGGTTGAACAAACCCTGGCGGCTCTCCGGCAGGCGCAGGCCGGCATGGCGGCGGGCGAAATCCTGGCGGGCATCACGCGCGAGCGCCGGTTTATTTTCAACCGGCGCTACTGGATGGCCGGCGGGGGAGTGGTTACCAATCCCGGGAAATTGAATCCCGCCATCGAGCGGCCCGAGGGTGAAATTGATCCGGAAATCCCCCTGCTGGCCATTGCCCGGGACGGGAAAATCCGGGTGTTGCTTGCGAACATCGTCAATCATTCCGACACCATCGGCGGCAATGATGTGTCGGGCGACTGGCCGGGATTCGCGCGGCGCAGCCTGGAGGAGAGCCTGGGTGCGGGGAGCATGGCCATCCCGCTGATCGGCGCTTCCGGCAATATCAACCACTTCGATGTGCGGAGCGGTGAAAATCAGACCTGCTACGCCGAAGCCCGGCGCATCGGGCAGGGGTATGCGGAAACCATCCGCCGGGCCCTGCCGGCAATGCAACCCATGCCGGCCGGGGCATTTTTCACGCGCGCGCTGCGCGTCGCCATTGAGCCGCGGGCGATTTCCGCGGCGGAACTGGCCGAGGCGCGGGAGGTTATGGAGCGCTACAGGGATTTGCCGCCGGCGCCGCCCGGCCGGATGCTGACCTCGGAAGACCTGGTGAAGCAGACGCCGGCGGTCATGCGCGGATTCGCAGCCAAAATTCTGGAAATGGCCGAGTTTCATGAGCCGATTGAAATGCTTTTGACCGGCATTTTCATCGGCCGGGCGGGCATCGCCTCGCTGCCTTGCGAGCCCTTCACGGAAATCGGCCTGGCCCTCCGCAAGGAAATATTTCCGGAATGCCACCTGCTGGTGGCGGAGTTGAGCAACGGTACCGGCAACGCCAAGATACCTTCCAGTTACATCCCCAACCCCTGGAATTACGGCCGGGGCGGCTATGAAACCACGCCCCGCTCCAACCAGGTGGCGCCGGACACGGCCGCTCGGCTCTTGGGAGCCTGGCGCGCCGCCGCCGGTGAAATTAAAACCGCGGCGGCTCCGGCCGCGGCGGAAAAATGATTGACAAGCCGTGCGGTTTGTTTATCATGCGGATCAAGAGTATTCTAGTGTATTATCTGCGGGGCGTCATTCAAGGGCTTGTAAGCCGGTTTAAGCGCGTATTGCCATAGTTCGTTCCGGCGTCTTGCATGGAGCGGGAAAATGCAGTATAATGTCTGCTGTCTGAGCATGGGATGCTGATACCTGTTAATCAATAACCAGAAAGGCGCCAGATTATGTGGTCACCGGATAATTGCCGTAATCTTCTCGATCGAGTTCTTGTCGCCGTATCACGCGTTTGGTGGCTGCGGTTGGCCGCCATCGGGCTTTTACTCGGCTGGAATCTCCGCCTGAGCGCCGACCATTTCGTGGCGCAAAATGGCCAGACGCCCGATCCTGCGGGCTTGTATGGATCATGGGAGACGGCGGCAAGCAATATTCAGGAAGCGGTAAGCGTTGCGCTCAGCGGCAGCAACGTCTGGGTGGGTCAGGGAGTTTATTCCGCTTTGCCCGGTTCCAATAATGTGGTCTGGATTACGAATTCCATCGTATTGCGCGCGGTTGGCGGTCCCGGCGAGGTGGCGATTGACGGGGGCGGGGCCAATCGCGGGATCGGGATCGAATTATCCGGCCAGAATCTGCGCTTGGTGGTTGACGGTTTTACCATCACCAACTGCCTGGCAGCAACTGGCGCCGGGATCAACCTCGTTTATGGTGCAGGCGTGTCTGGCACGTGCGAGATTCTGAATTGCGCGTTCAGCAACAATGCCACATCCGCTGCCAGCGGCTGGGGGGGCGGTATCCATGCGCGCGGCTACGACGCCGTTTCGGCTTTTGCCACCCTGCTTACCAATTGCGTGATCGCCGCGAATCAAGCTTCGCAAAATGCGGGCGGGATATGTTTTCGCGATGTATGTAATTTGACTATGGTCGATTGCCGGATTGAGCAAAACACCGCGAACGGACTGCCCACACAGGGGCGTGGCGCAGGCATCTATTTTTATCCATCGCTTGCCGGCATTCGCATGAATGTTTTCATGCTCGGCTGCCAGGTCAAAAACAACACCTGCGTGGATGCGGGCGGCGGAATTTACAGCAGCAATAATGATCTTGATCTGCTGATGCGGAATTGCCTGGTGGCCGGCAACGAATGCGTCAACTCCGGCGCCGGGATGCACCTCTATGGACAATTGTTCATGACCAATTGCATTATCGGCGATAATCTCGCCACCGGCAATGCAAGTTACGGCAGCGGCCTCTATTGCCAGCCAGGCATGCCGCGGGTGCAACTGTACAACACGTTGTTTCACGGCAACCGGGGCGTACGCGGCGGAGCGTTGCGCACGGGGAATTTGGCGACGGGAATATACCATTTTGTCAATTGCACCGTGGTCAGCAATTATTCGGAACTCGAATCTTCGGCCGGCGTGCGGGTGATTGGCGATGCCGCCGAAGTTGTCATCAGGAACTCTGTTTTGTACCACAACGAACGTGCGGGCTTGGCAAATAATTATTACCTGGCCGATAATGGCTTGAACAAGTTTTACAACAGTTGCACGACTCCCGCTGTTCCATCTTCTATGGATGGCGGCGGCAATATTGACGGCGACCCGCTGTTCGTTGACAGCGTCAACCAGAATTTCCGGCTCTCGGATCAATCGCTCTGCATCAATGCGGGTACCAACCAGGCCTGGATGGAAGGCGCCGTGCATCTGGGCGGCGGCCGCAGGATTGACCGGTTTGACGGCGTGGTTGACATGGGGTGTTATGAATATGTTCGCAGCGGCATGATGTTTTACCTGCACTGATCGTGATGGAGGCTGTTTGATGAAGTTAAGCATTGCCTTGGTTTTGGCATGTTTGAATATGTTGTCGTTGGGGCGGGCGGATAATGCGGAAGCGCCGGGCGAGCTGGCGCTATATTATGATTTTGACGGCTTGACCAATGGCGTGGTGGCTGACCAAAGCGGCCATGCGCGCCATGGCGCCGCCGCGGGCGCGGCCCTGGCGTCCGGCGTCCGGGGCGGAGCGCTGGTATTCAACGGCTCCAACGTCGTGGAATGCGGCGAACTGCCGCTGGCGCCCGCCGGCACGATCATGTTCTGGCTGAACCCGGCACATGGGGAACAGGGCGGAGAAATTATAACCATCCGGGACGGTTTCAAAGCGACCCAACGGCGTTGTACGATCGGCTTCCGCGGCGATACCAGTCAGAAGCTGTTTGTCAATCTTTCCGACGGCAAAAACGCGCGGATGCTCTATTTCGGCAATTATCCGCCGGAGGTCTGGCAGCATATCGCCATCGTCTATGATGACGGGCAACTGCGTCTTTATGAAAATGGCATCCTGCTGGGCGCGGCGCCGATGGGATTTGCGCCGGAAACAGGCGGTTTGCCGCTCCGGCTGGGGGACAAGGATTGGGGCGGGAAAATCCGCGGCGGCGCCAATGGCCGCCATTATGCCGGCAAACTGGATGAGTTAAGGATTTACAACCGCGCCCTGGACGGGGCTGAAATACGGGAGCTGTTTTGGCGCGATGCGCCGGTGGCCGACGCCGGCGCGCAAGGTGCGGCGCTTCTGATGCCGGAAGAGCGCGCCCCGTCGGATTTTCATGCGCGCATCACGGCGCCGGCGTATCGCAACTGCATTTACCATTCGCAAGAGATAGATGCGCTGAAATACCGGGTTGATTTCAGCCCCGACCCGGCGGGAACCAATTGCCTGACGGCCAGTTTGCTGCGCGGCGAAGAAATCATCCGTTCCGATACCCATGCCAATATTGCCAGCGGCACGGAGTTATCCATGCCCGCGGCTGATCTGGCAGAAGGAATATACCGGTTGTCCCTGGAGTTCAGCCAGGGCGGCCGGCGGCAAGCCTGGTCCGCCCAACTGCGTAAATTGCCGCGCCATCCCGGCGAAGTCCGGGTGGATGAACATCGGCGCGTCCTGGTGGATGGCGCGCCTTTTGTGCCGGCCGGCTGGTTTTGGACGGGCTTGACCGCGCCTTTTCCAATGGAGCGTTTTGAAAACATCAACACCGTTTATAATGGCGCCTGGTTCCAGAGCTTGCCGGCGTTGACCGACTTCCTGGATGCCTGCGCGCGCGCCAATCTGAAGGCGATTATCTCGCCTTATCAGCTTGACACGCAACGGCGCTATTCGCGGACGTTGATCAGGCGCGGCGACTGGAAAACATTTCCCGACGAAGAACTTGCAAAGATCAGACGTCTGGCGGAAGCGGTGCGAGCGCATCCGGCGCTTTTGGGCTGGTATCTGGCGGATGAGCCGGATTCCGGCGACGGGGTGGCGCCCGCGGTTTTGCGCCGGGTCTACGATACGCTGCTCGATGCGGATCCATATCATCCCTGCCTGATCGTGAATACCCATGCCGGACGCGTCGCCGATTACCTGGATTGCGCTGACATCATGCTGCCCGACAAATACCCCAATTTCCAGTCCGACGGCATTCCCATCATACCCTTGGACAATATCGTGGAAATTATCCGTCCAGCCCGGGGGCGCAAGCCGGTTTGGCTGATACCGCAGGCCTGGAACTGGGGGGAAATGCTCGGTTCACAAGGGCAGCCCAAATCGCGCGGGCCAAACTACGTCGAATTGCGCAATAACGTTTTCCTGGCAGTGGCGGCGGGCGCTTCTGGAGTTATCTGGTATCCCGCCCGGCAGGCTTTTGACGTGCCGGCGGTGCGCCACGGCTATGCCCACCTGGCACTGGAATTGACCACCCTGGCGCGCGCCGTCCAGGCGCCGGAAATGGCCGGCGGCGTGGAATACTGGCCGGCCGGCGCGCCGATTACCGTTTCGCTGCGCGAAGATGATGGGCATCTTTATTTATTCGCAGTGAACCGCAGCGTTCAACCCCAGGATGTAATCTTCAGGTTTGCGGGGATTGATCACGCCCGTCTGCTGGTCGTCAGCGAGGGGCGGGTTGCCTCTATCCATGACCGAGTCATGCGCGCGCATTTTGATCCTTATGCGGCCCACGTTTATACCACGGATTTCAATCCCCGGTTGCTGGACCTCCTGACCATCGCCGAAATCAAGGGGCTGACCGCCGCCGCCGGGCGGGCCAGCTTACAGCGCGGCAACCTTTTACCGGGAACGCCCGGCCTGAGCCTGGACGCCTCCTTTTTGCATGACCCCGGGTCCTATCAGGGACCATACCAGTCGGATCTGCGCATGCCGGATGCGTTCAGGGAGTTGTTGCTCCGGCGGCTGGTTGACGGGCGGATGGATGAACTGTCGCGCCATGCTTGCGTGCTTGGCCCCGGCCAATGGCTGCGTCTGTCCTGGTCCGTTCCCATCCAGGCGGACACGATTCGCTTGGTCGCTGCGCCCGCCGCGCCCATGCGCGCGGGGGATATTGCCGTTTTACGCGGGGACCAGTGGGATCCCGCCGCGGTCATTGAGCATAATAACGATGCCCAGGTTGAAATTCAGGTTGCCGGCGGCCCGGTGCGCGGCATTGCGATCGAGGTCAGCCCGTCTGCCGCCGGACCGGCGGTCCTGCTGGAAGCCGAGGCATTGGTCTCCGCCGATCGGTGCCAGCAGGCGGACCCCTGAGCAGTTTTCGAAATTCACGTTTGGCAAGCGATCCAACAGACAGTTACATGTAGTGCAGCGCCATGAACCAGCTCCATGCC
>JAXGSX010000215.1:0-6411 GCA_040775225.1 Kiritimatiellia bacterium
GCCCGCCGTGATGACCATCGCCGGCTCCGACAGCGGCGGCGGCGCCGGCATCCAGGCCGACTTGAAAACCTTTACCGCGTTGGGCGTGTGGGGGACCACGGCGTTGACCTGCCTGACCGCCCAGAATCCGCGGGCAGTGCGCGCCGTGGCGGCCGTTACGCCGGCGATGGTGGCGCGCCAGATTGATGCCATCTGCGAGGGATTTGCCGTCCAGGCGGTCAAGACCGGCATGTTGTACAATGCCGGTATTATCCGGGCGGTGGCGCGCGAACTGGCGCGAAGGCGTTTCCGGTTTGTCGTGGTGGACCCGGTGATGGTGGCGACTTCCGGCGCGCGGCTTTTGTGCCGGGATGCCGTGCTGGCGCTCTGCCATCGCCTGTTGCCGCTGGCGACAGTGGCGACACCCAATGTTCCCGAGGCGGAAGTGCTGGCGGGCATGGCGATTGACAGCCTGGCGAGCCAGCGGCAGGCGGCGCGGCTGATTGCCGAAAAATACAAGATTGCCTGCGTGGTCAAGGGCGGACATCTGTTCGGGCAATACTGCGTGGATGTGTTGCATGCGAGCGGGCGCGCCTGGTTCTTCAAACATGCCCGGGTAAACGCCAAGAGCACCCACGGCACCGGCTGCACTTTTTCAGCGGCGCTGGCCGCCGGGCTGGCGCAAGGCCAGCCCCTGCCGGACGCCGTGCGCCGGGCGCGCCGCTATGTGCGCCGGATGCTGGCGGCCGGCAATCATTCGTCTTGATGTTTTTGTTGATAATAACGGCGAAACCAGTAAACCGTTTTGCGCAATCCTGTTTCCAGCGGCGTTGCGCATTGCATGCCCAAGGATTGCATCTTGTTGACGTTAAATACTTTTACCGGTTGGCCGTCGGGTTTTGTGGTATCCCAATCAATCGCCCCGCGATAACCGGTTGCGCGTGCCACCATTCCGGCCAAGTCGCGGATGGACACGCCTTGGCCGCCGGAAATGTTGACGGGCTCCGGGCCAATGTCGTTTTCAAGGAAAAAAGGGATGCATTGCGCAACATCGCCGGCGTAAACGAAATCTCGGATCGGCGCGCCGGATCCCCACATTTGCACGATGGGTGCGTTATCCTGCGCAGCTCTGTCAAATTTGCGTATTAACGCAGGTATGACATGGCCTGTCATGGGATCAAAATGGTCGTATTCTCCGTACATGTTGCCGGGCACCGGCACGGCCGTATCAATGCCATATTGCTCGCGATAAACCCGCGCCGCTGTCAAGCCGGCCAACTTGGCGGTGGCATAGCCTATGCTTGTGGGCTCCGGCAATCCATGCCAGAAGGCCGATTCGGTCATGGGCGAAGGGGTATCGCGCGGATAGGCGCAACCGCAAAGCGGGTATATGATTTTCCGCACGCGATGCCGGGCTGATTCGTGGAAAATATTTTCAATGAGTTGCAGATTAACATGCAAATAATCCGCCGGTCGCGTTCGATTGACTTCTATGCCTCCGGTTAATGCCGCCAGATGGATCACAATGGATGGGCGCGTTACGCTGAAAAGGCGGGCAGCCGCGGCGGCATCCGCCAGGTCGCAATCCGTTTTGGACGCCACCACTGTAATACGCGCGATTGGATATTGCCGTTGCAGCAGCGGCTGTAAGTGACGGCCAAGCAGCCCGCCGCCGCCGGCAACCAAAATATGGTCATTGGTATTTAATTTCATGCAGGCATGTAAAAGCCGGCGGCATTTTAACTCATGGGTGAACGGGCCAGGCAACGGACGCATTAAGGCTTAACGCTGTTCAATAAATCCGCCAGTTGCAGGATTTTTTCTGTCTGAAGGCCTGGGAAATTGCCGATATACCACCCGAAAAAGTGCACGTGGTCCGTATTAGGATAGCGGGCAAATTCGCCTTCCGGCATAATCTTTTTCAGATAAGGTTGGCGCAGTTGGTTCCCGCCACCGCTGCTGCCGCGCCGGAATTCAATGTTCTCGGATCGCATTGCCGCTTCGATCGCATCGCGCAAGCCTGTATCCGGCCGGCGGAGAATGACGTTGAATGCATAACTACAGGAGCCTTCCAAGGCGAAATCGGTTTGAAAACGTTCGGGATCCAGTTGTTGCAGGAAAAGCCGCAAGTTTTTTTGCCGTAACAGGTTGTTGGCATCCAGGCGCTTAAGCTGATTGCGGCCCAGCACCGCGCCGATTTCCGTGTTGCGGCAGTTGTAGGCCGGCATGGCAAAAATGAAGTCGGGCGACAAGTCCGGATGCGCGGCGGCAAAACCGCCCTTCAAATTGTCATCGGTGGTTTCGCGCGTCATGCCATGCGAGCGCAGCATGCGGATGGCTTGGTAGAGGTCCGGGTCGTTGGTGGAGACCATGCCGCCTTCGATGGTGCTCATATGGTGCGCGAAATAGCATGAAAAATTCGAGCACCAGCCGAATGTGCCGCATTTGCGTCCGTTATGCGTGGCGCCATGCGATTCGCAGACATCCTCGATCAGCGGGATGCCGTGTTGCGCCAACGCGTCAAGCAGGCGGTCGGTCAGGGCGTTAAAACCCTGGATATGTGTGAGTAAGACAGCGCGGGTGCGCGGCGTGATTTTGGCGATGATCTGGCCATCCGCCATGCCCAGTGTGCGCGGATTGATGTCGGCGAAAACCGGGGTGAATCCGTTTTGCAGGCAGGCGGCGATGTCGGAAACCCAGTTGAGCGGCGAGACGATGACCTCACCGCCTGGCTGTCCGAGGCGGTATCGCAACGCGGCCAGCGTCAACAGGTTGGCCGATGCCCCGGAATTCAGGAATACGCTGTGTTTGACGCCCAGCCAGGCGGACCATTCCTTTTCAAAAGCGCGGACCTGTTCGCCCTGGGTCAGGCGGGGGGTGCCGCGCAGAAAATTTATGAGCGCGTCCAAGTCTTCGCGCGCGATATTATTTTCCATTAAGGCTAGATTCAGCGGCATGACAGTGTTCCCTCTGTGGCGTGTGAATGAGTTGCGCTGGTAAAAATAGCCGCAAGACAACGACGGGTCAAGCAAAACAAAAAGTGATTGAAATAAAAGCAGTCTTGGTTAATATAAAGATTTTTCCGATCGAACCGCGCATCACTTTTTAGCATGAACCATGCCGGCAAAATGAAATCTCCAGCGGCGACAACCCGGCCGCTGATAGTTTATTTGCACCATTATCCACCGGAAGTGGAAGCGCGGCAGTATTCCGGCATGCGTATTCTGGTCGACCGCCTGACGGAAAAATATCGCGTGCTTTACGTCGGGTTCCGCGGCGCCGTTGCGGCTGATCCTGAGGTGCGCCGGGACATGGAGTTGCTGGAATTGCCGGGGCGCATTGACATTGCTTCCGGGGCGGACAAGCTGCTGAAAACAGCCTGGTTTTACCTTTTGTTGCCATGGCTGATCCGGCGGCTGCGCCGGATGCGGCCGGCGTTGATCCTCTGCAAGGAACCGCTCCCTTTGGTGCTGACATTTGTATGTTTTTCGGGAATTCCGGTGCTGATTGATTCGGTAACCGATTGGTGGTGGCGCATATTGTTGGGATGGTCCGCGCCGGGGCGTAAAATTGCGGCATGCTTGGAAAGATTCGATGCGCACATTTGGAACAAGCGCGGCGCTTGGATTGTCGCCTTGAACAAGGAAGAAGCGTCCATGCTGATTGAAAGGGGTATGGCTGCCAAACGCGTAAAAGTGATTCATACCACCATGGACTATCGCTACTATCCTTGTGATGCCGGCGATCTGCGGCGGGCGCGGGGGTATGGCGGCGACCAATGGGTCGCCGCGATTCATGGCACCATCCGGCCGGGCAAGGGGTATGCGCAATTGCTGAGATGGTGGAAGCGTTTGGCTGGCATGCATCCTGACTGGCGCTTGCTGATTATCGGCGGCGCGGGAGGCTTGGCCTGGTGCCGGCGTTTGGTGCGGCGTCTGGGTTTGGATGGAAGTGTGAAGCTGACCGGCTGGTTGCCGACGCACGAAGATGTCAATCGCCATCTGAACGCCGCTGACTGCCTGCTGGCGGTGCGCGCCAATTCGGAGGACAACCGCGCGATGATCCCCAGCGTGCTTTATCACAGCATGGCCATCGGCAAGCCGACGGTAGCCACCGGCTTGCCGGGGATGGCCGAAGTTGTCCGGCATGGCGTGGATGGGTTTTTGTATGCGCCGGACGATTTTGAGTCTTTTCGCGCGGCCTTGGAATATGTTGCGCAATATCCCGAGGAAGCTGCGCGTATCGGCCGGGCTGGTATTGCGCGGGCCCGCGAATGCTTTGACCCGGCGATGGCGGCGGATTTACATCTAAAGATGATTTCCAACCTGCTGAGCAGCCAAGAACAATAAAGCCATAGAAAATAACCGCCTGTTTTTCAGCATTAATAATTCGGCTGATAAACCACGATTTTCGACCCGTCGAAGTCGAATTTAATCGGGATTTCCAGGCAATCTTGCATCGCCCTGCTGAATGAGGCGCGTTTTTCCGGCTCCACGAAAAACAGCATGAACCCGCCGCCGCCCGCGCCCAGCAGTTTACCGCCAATGGCGCCGGCGGAGATGGCGCGGTTGTAAAGAGTTTCAATTGCCTCATTGGTTATGCGATCAGCCAGTTGTTTTTTTAATTTCCAGGTTTCATTCAGCAAGGCCCCGAATTCGCGGAGGTTGCTTTTGGGGTCGGTGAGGATGGCATGCGCCTGGTCAGTAAGTTGCCGCATCCGGCTAAGTTGACTCTGGTTGTCGGCGATGCGTCCGATTTGTTCGCCGGCAATTTCTGAGGCAATCCGCGACAGCCCGGTGAAGACCAACGCCAGCGAATCCTCGAATTGTGACAGCCGGGCTGGGGGCATGATGACCGGTTCTACACGGATTTCGCCATTGCGCATGAAATCAATAGTGTTGAATCCCCCGTGGGCGGCGAAGGTTTGATCCTGCGAGCCGACATTTTCGCGGATCAGGTCTTGTTCGATATGGATGGCCTTAGCCGCCAGGTCCGCGGCGGCAATATGCCGGCCTTCCAGCGCCAGCATGCTTTTCAAGAGCCCAACAGTGAATGCGGAACTTGATCCCATGCCGCTGCGCGCCGGGATATCGCCGTCATGGTGGATGGAAACGCCGTAATTTATGCCCAAATATTTCAGCGTTTCCCTCACGGATGGATGTCGGATATCTTCAATATTCTTGACATTTTCCTGCTCGGAATAGACAATTCTATGTTTATGAGAAAAAAACGGCGGCAGTCGCCGTACGTTTAA
This sequence comes from Kiritimatiellia bacterium, assembly GCA_040775225.1. Lineage (GTDB taxonomy): Bacteria > Verrucomicrobiota > Kiritimatiellia > JAAZAB01 > JAAZAB01 > JAXGPF01. Next base: position 5,234 of record JAXGSX010000215.1, read on the forward strand.
ATAACAGTATTTGTCAATGGCGGCGCCCAGCACTTTCCCGCCATGTTTAAGATAGTATTGCGGGTAATCGGTGCCGCCTCCGAAAAACGATATGCGGTGAGGTGTGCGGGAAATAATCATGTAAAAAACAACTCCAGAAATCAATCGGATATGATTAGGCAACAGTAGGACTTTTCAAATAATATATGCGCGCCTTCCAGCCTATACGGAACAGACAATAGCTGTCGATCGCCTTCCGATACGGCTTCAAATATACTGGTCATGATATGGAATTGCCGGCGGGAATCAATCAAATTCTTACATTGTCATGTCGGCCGGGGTTCCCGCGGAAATATGTGAGGCAAGCATTATAAAGTCTTGCGGAATAACAATAGCGCCGAAAGATCCGCAAAGTTTCGAAGGCTGATGGTGGTCCACATGACGCAGGAAATAGATTTTCAGTCTCTTAGGGAGAAATCCGACTGGGTTTGGCGGGAAACCCTTAAAATTCATCAAGCGTTGCCGTCCACGCGCATTGCCTCCAGCCTGTCGGCGGTTGACATTTATGTGGTTTTGTATTATGCGGATATATTACGCTATAATCCCAAAAACCCGTTTTGGCCCGAACGCGACAGATTCATAATCAGCAAAGGCCATGGATCGATATCAATGTATCCAATATTGGCCGACTTGGACTTTTTTGATCCGGCAGAGCTTGGGCGCGTAGGTAGACATAAAACCTTTTTGGGCGCCATACCTGATCCATTGATACCCGGGTACGAGACCATAAACGGTTCACTGGGCCAGGGGTTGGGGGTAGGGGCTGGAATGGCGCTGGCATTGCGTAATAAAGGGATCAACCGCAATGTGTTCGTCTTGGTGGGAGACGGAGAATTGTATGAAGGCGCGGTTTGGGAGGCGATTATGTTTGCCGCCCACCACTGTCTTGGAAATTTGAATTTAATCATAGACGCCAATAAAGTGTCCATGCTGAATTATTGCCGCGAAATTATTGATTTATCGCCGATTGAGCGGAGATTGAAATCTTTCGGCTGGCAAGTGTTTTCCGCCGATGGTCATAAACTTGAAGAATTGCATCGCAATTTGTTTCAAATGCAAAATGACACTTCATTACGCAAAAAGCCGAAAGTACTGGTCGCACAAACAAAAAAAGGCCATGGTGTTCCGCGCCTTGAAGC
>JAXGSX010000216.1:0-6340 GCA_040775225.1 Kiritimatiellia bacterium
ATATTTTCATGCCGGACGATGCCGACCACAAAGGCATTCACCAGCGGATTGCCCTCGTAACTTTCATCGAAACAGGTTTCCCCGCCGACTGCGCTGGTTTTGGCCGTGTTGGCGTAATGCGCCAGCCCGCGGATGACTTCCCTGTACAGCCATTGCACCTTGGCGTTTTCCAGCCGCCCGAACCGCAGGGCTGCCAGGGCGGCCACCGGCCGCGCGCCCATGGTGAAGATGTCCCGCAGGCAGCCGCCCAGCCCGGTAGCCGAAGCTTCAAACGGCTGAACCGCCGATGGGTGGTTGTGCGATTCCATCTTGAAGGCCACACCCCAGCCGCCGCCGATATCCACCACGCCGGAATTTTCCTCGCCGGCGCCCACCAGCACCTGCGGGCCCTTGGTGGGAAACAGCTTGAACAGCTTACGCGAATTTTTGTAGCTGCAATGTTCCGACCACATGGCGGAAAACACGCCCAATTCCGTGAAGTTCGGCGCGCGCCCCAGCAATTCCAGGATCCGGTTGAACTCGAACTCCGTCAAACCCAATTTTTCCGCCAAGGCTGCGTCAACTTTTACTTCCGTGCCCATGATTTGCTCCCTGTATGGCCGCCCCGCGCGAATTTCATCCGCCCGCCGGCAGAGTGCCGGGATGGAGCAGCTTCGATGTGAAATTAAAATATAAAGCGCCGCGGAATGAAAGGAAAAAACGCGGGGGGCCTTTTGACGACGCCAGTCAGTTCCGCAGGGATTGGCGCCGCTCTTCCGCGGCGATAGCCGCGAGTATATCCGCCTCCGTCACCGGATAAAAACGGAAGGCAAACGGCGAATAACGCGCGCGGTACCAATCCAGGGCTTCGCGCAGTAGAGTCCGCCGACGCATCGGATTGACCTCGCAGCGGCGGTACATCTCCGCCAGTATGTAATAGGCGTATGGGTCGTCGGCTTTCAACTTTTCGCCGAGTTCCCAGGCGCGGTTGGCCGCGGCGACATCGCCGCCCTGAAACCGTTCCGCGCCCAGTCGGGCATAATGGCAGGCATAGGCGGCCAGCACGCGGCGCGTATCGGGATCGCGCGCGGCGCCCGGCGCCGGCGGATGCAGCGCCTGCTCCTTCAACAGCAGCCCCGCCGGCAGGTTGTCCGCCGGCCTGACCAGCCGATACGCCAGACCCCAGGGCACCGCCGCCGTATCCCGCAGGAATGGGTAATATTTCTCCAACGCGGGATTCGGCGGGAGATCGCACAGTATGGCGCTTAAAGGCTGATCCCGGTGTGCGCTGAAAGGCGCCGCAACGAATTGTACGTCCGGCCGCACGTTTTCCACCGTCTGCAAATACAGGCAGGGAAACAGAAACTCGTCATGGACGAAAAACAATCCCGCATCCGCCGGGACTGCGGCCATAATGTCCAGGGCGAAATTGCGCGCCAGCGTGTCCTGCGACCGGTCGTTTTCCGGCCAGTGCGCCGCCAGGATCAGCAGCGGCGCCAACCCGCAAACCGCCGCCGCCCAGCGCCGTGCCGCAAATCGGCGCCGGCGGATCAGCGCCAGGACACGCCGGACTGCCGGCGCCAGCCAGAGCGCGAGCATCATCTGCGCCGGTATGTAAAATACGCGCCGGGCGAAAATCTCATCCGGCGCGGCGGTGCCCCGCAGCATCAGATTCAAAACCACGATATTCAAAAACACCGCCGCCAGGGTCATCCCGGCCAGATCGCTCCGGCGCCGCGTCCAGACTGCCCACCCGCCGAGCGCGATGATCGCGGCCGGCCAAGTCGCCGACTCCCCCACCGCGCGGATGCCGGCAGCCATGTACTGCGCCGCATCGCGCCAATCGCCGGCATAGCGGACGCGTTCAGGCTCGGTGTAATAGGCCAGGCGCAGCGCGTGGTTCACGGCGGCGCGCCAGGTGACGGGATTACCCCAGTTGACCGGCGGCTGCGCCCGCGCGCGCCAGGGCAAATACGCGTAAACCGACAAGCCGGCCAATCCCAGCGCCATGCAAGCGGCCAGCACGCGCGGCCGCAGCAGCGTCCGCCAATGCCGCCAGGCCGCCCACACCCCGGGCGCCAAGCCGGCCAGGGCGAAAGTCGGATGGTTGGCCAGACCCAGCCCGGCCGTCAGGGCCAGCCCGTAAAGCCACCCCCGGCCGCCAGACTGCCGCCAACGCACGGCGCAATAGAACGCGCACCCGCAGAGCAGCGCATTCAGCGTATAAACCTCGGCAATCAAGGCTTGCGACCAGAAAATTCCTGAAAACGCCAGAGCCAGCAGCGCGGCCACGGACGCCGGACGCGACCGGGTCAGCCGCCAAGCCGTCAGGTACAGCAGGCAGGCGGCTGCCGCCGCGCAGACGGCGGAAAACAAGTTGACGCGCCACGCCACCGTCCCCAGCGGCAGCAATGTAAATCCATGGGCCAACAGGCACCACAAGGGATAACCAGGCGGATGCGCCACTCCCAAGGTATGGGCCGCGGCGATAAAACTGCCGGAATCTTCCAGCGTGACGGTCGGCGCCAGGGTGCGCCAATAAACCGCCAGCGCCAGGGCTACTGCCGCCGGCGCCGCCCACCGCCATCGGGAACAGGGGGAACAGGGGTCAGTCCTATATTTTAATAATCTCCCCGTCATGCCATCAGCCATCGTATTCCAGCAAGCGCAGGACGCGGAAAGCCTCGGCAGCGCTCCAGGCCTGGGCATCGCATCCGCGCAAAGCATGCGGATAATCGCCATCCACGATTTCCGGGAGGTGCCCGACGCAGCCGCGCTGGATCAGGCGGCCGACGCCGCCGGCCAGCCAGGACCAGGCGGCGGAACGGCCGGCGGCGCCGTAGCGCCGGAACCACGCTTCGCAGAACGAAGGAAACAACCAGCCCCACGCGGCGCCGTTATGGTAGGCGGGCTTGCGGCGCGTGTCTTCATCGCCTTCGTAATGCGGCCAATAAGGATGGATTGGATCGTTCAACGGCCGCCCATCCAATTGCACTGGCTGCGGATGGCGCACCGGGCGGTCCGCCAGGCTGCGGATGGCGCCGGGCACGAGCAATTCCATGCAAGCCTCCAGCGCGGCGGAAGCGGCCGCCGGATCGTTCGCCAGCCCCAGGGTCAACGCCAGCAGCTGGTTGGGTCGCAGGGCATCGTCCGGCGCCGCGCCGGCCGCCGGCGCGCCCGGGGCGGCATGGCGGCAATCGCAGAAGTAGCCCCGCGCGGGGTCCCAGAAGAGCGCCATGAAGCTTTCCCGGACTTGCCGCGCAAGTTTGCGCCAGTCGCCAGGCTGCGACGTATTTGCCATAAAATCCAGCGCCGCCCACCACAGCGCCTGGATTTCCACCGGGTACCCGGCGCGTGGAGTGGCGGCGGGGAAATTGGTGTCCATCCAGGTGAAGTGCGCCGGGCTGAACACCAGGCCGCTGTCGGGGTCCACGCGGATGCCGTTGGCCGTGCCGCGGCGATAGCCGTTCAAAATGGATAAAATTACCTCACGTATGGTGCGTTTCCCCGCGCGTTTCGCCAACAGCGCCTGGCCGCCGGATGCCCGGCACCAGTCCGCGCAGGCAGCGATAAACCAAAGCGGAGCATCCGACGTATCGCGGTTGGCGGCATCGGCCCCGTTGATCATGTTGGGCAAGGCGCCGTCTTGCTCGAATGCGGCGAATTGGAGCAGGATGCGCCGGACTTCATCCAGCATGCCGGCGGCAATCATGCCGCGGGCGCAGATCAAGGTATCGCGTCCCCAGTCCAGAAACCAGGGATAACCGGCAATTACGGTCTGCAAATCGTCCCGGCGCACGATGAAGGCCCGCAACGCCTGCCGCAACACATCCGCCAGAGGCCGGGGCGCCGCGGCGGGAGCGGCCGGCGACGGCGCCGCATGTTCCTCCGGAAGGATTCTGGCGGCTTGATCCTCCGCCGGATCGGGGATCCAGGCCGCCAGTCGCACGGGCGCATCGGCGGCCAGCGGCGCGCGGAAATATCCCGGACTGAACAAATCCGTATGCGCCCGCAATCCGCGTTCCGCTTCCACGGGATGATGCACCATGTATTGCCATTCGACTTCGACATGAAATGCCCCGGGCGCCGCCCGCACATGCAATCGGCGCGCGGGATGCGGCGCGAACATAAAGCCATCCTCCACCGGTTGGATCGCCGCCGGCCAGGTTTTTTCCGGGCCGGAATACGCCCGGGTATCCTCATGGAAATTGCGGTCTTCCAGGTCGGGCCGCAAGACCAGGCTGACGGGCAAACTGTCCGGCAACGGATTTTTAACCAAGGCCGCCGGCCGGCGCTGGAAAACAAGTTCCACGGCATTCCGGTTGGGGCGCATGGCCAGCGTCAGGACGGCTTCCACATGGCCGGCATCGCCGAATGACACCCGGAAATGCCAACAGCCGTCCGCGCCGTCCTGCTGAAAATCGCGCAGGCTGTCCGCGCTGAGTTCGCGGGAATAACCGTGATGCTCCAGCCAGGCCCGGCAGCGGCGGAACATTACCCAGCGATCCACCGGATGACGCGGATGCAGGTTGGCGGCTAGTAAGGCGTCGTAACGGCTGTAAACCTTGCCCCAGTCAATTGCCGCGCGCGCCATGCCGCCGCGTCCATTCGTCGCCAGAAAAATGCGGCGCTCCCCTGCCCCGCACCGCAGGCGGGCGGGGACTGTTACCCGGGCGCCGGCCGGCAAAAAAACCACCGGCCCATCCTCATGGCGGACGCCATCCGGCGCGTACACATCCGCCTGCATCCGGCCGGGCCGGGCGCCGGCGCAGACGCGCGGCGGTGCCAGCGCGAAAAATCCGCCGCCGGCTAGCGGCAGCGCATCTTCCTGGAAAAATACGCGCGGTCCCTCGGTCAGGCGGACGCGGAAGGGATGCTCCATAACGATCAACACGCCATGGCCGGCCGGTACCATGACTTCGCGCCGGCAATCGCGCGGCGGCTGCCACCGGACAAGGCAATCGGCCTGACCCGGCGCCAGCGCGCGGCAAAAAGCGGCGGGGTCGCGCGCCAACTCGCCGGCCATGCGGTCGGGATCACGGTCATGCATGTCTCCAAATCCGCGGAAGACCTGGAAAATTTCCAGGGCCTTGGCCCGGAGACGCTGATGCGCTACCCGATCAGGGATGGCGGCCGGCGCCTGCTCCGCCGCCGTAAGCCGTTCCAACTCGTTCGGATCGCGGGCCAGGCAAAGCGTTTCCGCCGGCGCCAATTCCAGGCGCAGGTTGCCGCCGTCGGCCACGGCGCGGTCAACCGGCCGGCCGGTCAGCAAGTCCACGGCGGGACGGCCCTGCAGCGGGAAATCCGCCGCCGGCCAGACCAGCGTCTGGGATTGCCGGTCATCCAGGTTGACCAGTGCCAGCACCGCGCGGTCAGCTTCGGGGGGACGGCGCAGCAGGACGATGCCGTTGGCGCTACCCTGATGAATCAAGCGCACCGCGGCGCCCGGGAAGAACGCCGGATGTATCCGCAGCAACGCCTGGAGCCGGGCAATCCAATCCACCTGGTTTTCCGGGGCGCCCCAATTCAGCGGGGCGCGGCCATGCACGTCAATCCGCTCCGTCGCCAGCCATTCCAAACCATTTGCGAAGGCGAAGGCGCCATTGACCGAGCAGATCGCCGCCAGCGCGGTGCGCATCCGCGCGTAAGCGGCCGAACGCGCGGCCAGCCGGAGATTGTCGTGCGTTTCCGCGAAATGCACCATCAACCCGTTTTCCCGCGCCAGGCGCGCCGCCAGCGCCAGGTACGGCTCGACCGCCGGCCGGTCGTAATTCTGGAACAGCTCCGAATACGCGCCATTCAAATTGGCGTCATGCATCAGGCTGACGGTAGCCTCGATGCGGCCGCCCAGTCCTTCCAGCAGGAAGAATGTTTCGGGATATTCCCGGCGTACGCGCGCCACCATGTATTCCCAGGCGGCCACCGGCACCATGTAGGCCGCATCGCAGCGGAACCCATCCACACCGCGGCGGCACCAATACAGGAATACCTCCGCCAGGTAATCCCAGAGATCGCGGCGGCGGTGGTCCAACTCGGTCAAGTCTTCCCAGACCGTGCCCCAGGCGCCGGGCGACCGGATGCTGCCGTCCGGCTGGCGCGCCAGCCATTCGGGATGCACAGTATGGATTTTCGAAGCCCAGCCCGTATGATTGACGGCAATATCCAGCCACAGCCGCGCGTGGCGCGCGTGGACAGCGTCCACCAACTCCAAAAATTGTTCCATGGGCGTCCGGCGTTGATCGAATTCAGCCAGGGCCGGGTCAACTTCGAAAAAATCCAAAGCGGCGTACGGGCTCCCATACATGCCCATGCGGCCATACACCGTCGGCGCGGGGTGGATCGGCAGCAGCAACAGGATGCG
>JAXGSX010000217.1:0-6331 GCA_040775225.1 Kiritimatiellia bacterium
CGCGGAACACACCCCACCACACTTTTACAGCAAAAACAAAACCGGGGGGGGGGGGGGGCGTTCCCCCCCGCCCCCCGCCATGCCGCCGGTTATTGCCTGGATTTTTCGATGATTTCCCGGGCTTTTTCCTTGCCGCCCAGACCGAATGCCAGGCCCAGCGCCAGGGCGGCGCCGCCCAGCACGGCGCTGACAGCCGTAATGACGATTTGTTCGCTCACTCCGAGCTGGTCCAGCGCCATGCCGGCGCCAAGGAAGATGATCGCATAGCGCGCGACCATCGCCAGCAGTTTCGCATGCGGCGAGCCGGAAGCGGCTTGCGCCACCAGGCCGCCGGCGTATTTACCGAGGCTCAACGCGGCAAACAGGATTGCCAGCCCGACCACGAGATGCGGCAGGTAGCGCACGATGCTGTCCGCCAAGGCCGCCAACTGCTCGAATCCGAGACTTGCCAGCGCCTGCTGCGCCGTCAGCAGCAAAATGATCGCCATCACCACCGTGCCGGCAATGGTGGAGAGGGTCGTCTGCCCTTTAGGCTTGAGAAATTCCAGGCCGACCTTGTCCGGCAGCGCGTCGAACCCGATGCCGCTCAGCAGCGATGCGACCAGACCGCGCACCACCTTGGCAATGGCGTAGCCGACGATGATGATCACCGCGGCCACGATGACGGCCGGCACGGCCGCCAGGACGGCTTCCAGGGTGGTTTTGACGGGATCGGCTATCGCCTTGATCTGCAGGGCATCCACGGCTGAAATGATGATCGGCACCAGGATGAAGAAATAGGCGATCAGACCGACGATGCCGGACAGTTTTTTCCCGCCGGCCACCTTGTCAAAACCGAGCTTGCGCGCGCCTTCATCCGCGCCGACAGTGGCCAGGAAATTGGTTGCCAATTCGCGGACAATCGTGGCCACGATGCTGCCGACAAACACGATAATGGCGGCGGCGATGATGTTGGGCAGGAAGGCCAGGGTCTTGGCCAGCATCTCCTGCAAGGGGGCCACCAGCGACTGCTGGCCCAAGGCGTCCAGAAACGGCGGAATGCCGAACAGCAGGATCATGTAAAACAGCAAACGCCCCAGCATGGCGCTGGGTCCGACCTGTTCGCCCTTGATCTCGCGCGCGGGGAAATATTTGGCTGCCCGGGTATCGAATTTCAACGCGCCCAGGCCCTTGGTTACGCCGATTTTCACCAGCGCGGCCACGGCCCAGTACACGAAGAGGATCACGGCCGCCTTGAGCAGGTTCGGGATGACACCCACGATTTTATCAACAATGTTTTGCAGCGGCCCGGCCACCATCTGCAGGTTCAGGGCATTGAAGAACGCAATGAAGCCGAAGAGCAGGATCAACCATTTGACGAGTCCGCCGGCCATCTGTTCCAGCGAGCGCCTTGTGCCGTCGGGCTTCTGCAGCATTTTGGCCAGGCCGAGCTCCTGCGCGGCCCGGTTATCCAGGCGGGTCATTCCCAGCAGCTTGGTTGTCAAACCGCCGGCGAGCCGGGCGACGATCCAGAATGCGATCAGCAGAATGATGGCCTTGATCACGCCGGGCAGCGCGCTGGAAGTGCGCTCCAGCGCCGGCACAACGGTTTCGCGCCAGATGCTCCGGCTCTGTTCCACGACCGCGCCGCCGCCGCTTTTCAGCGCGCCGCCGATCTCCCCGCCTGCTTCTTCCACGCCGCGTACTACATCCCGCGTGGTTTCAACGGCGGCGCCGCCGAGTTCCTTGCCCGCTGCGGCAACGGATTTAACCGGAGTTTGCGGGGATTGCTCTTCCCCGGGATTCTGGGCGGACACCAACGTTGCCGCGCCCAGCACGGCTGCGAGCGCCAACTGTAGTTTCAAGCATTTTCTCATCCGGCCTTCTCCTTTGGTTTGTGCCGCACACATACGCGCCGCGTTGATCAATCAGGGCCCAGCCGCCGGCAGCGCCTCAACCCCGGCGCCATTGGCCAGGACGGACGGCGTTGCAACCCCGCCCAGGGCGTTCCAACCGGCGCCTACATCGGTCTTATCAAAGACATAATATGTTGCGGGCTGTTAGATTGTCAAGAAATAAACGGAAAACAGTCGAAAAATTAGCAGGAATCCTGTATAAGCTACAACCCTCATCACGGATTCAGGTACAAGCCTTTACAATCGCCGGGAAAAACTTTAGAGTTCTGCATGGCAAACAAAATGCAATATCGCGCGGTGGGCCGCACGGGGCTCAAGGTGTCGTCCCTCGCCTTGGGCTGCATGCGCTTTGATCCGGAACAGCCGGAATTGGCGGCGCAGATTGTGGACCGCGCGATTGCCGCCGGGGTCAATTATTTCGAAACGACGCGCGGTTACATCGGCGGCCGGTGCCAGCACCTGACCGCGCCCGGGTTGAAAGGACGCAGTCGAGGCTTGATCGTATCCGGAAAGGCGGGCGTCAACGAATCAACCACCGCCGCAAGTTATCGCGGCGAAATTGACCTGCAAATGCGGATTTTGGGCGTGGACTACCTGGAGTTCTTCCAGGTCGGCTGGTTCAGCCTGGCCAAACTGGAATGGCTGACGAAAAAGGGCGGCGCGCTGGAGGCTTTGAACCAGGCCCGCAGCGAAGGCATCATCGGCCATATCGGCTTCACCGGCCACGATACCCCGGAAAATTTCATCAAATGCATCGAGACCGGGATTTTTGACAGTATTACCGTGCCGTACAACATGCTGAACCGCGCCTATGCCCCGGTGATCAAACGCGCGGGCGAGTTGTGCATGGGCGTCGTCGCCATGTGTCCGGTAGCGGGAGGGATGCTGGCCGGCCCGGCGCCCCGGTTGCAGGAACTCATTCCCGGCGGCGCGCGGACCACGGCCGGCGCGGCCTTGCGGTTTGTGCTCGCCAACCCGGATGTAAGCACTGCCTGCTCCGGCATGAATACGCTGGCGATGCTGGGTGAGAACCTGGAGACGGCCGGAAGTTTCCGGGGCGCCGACGCGGAGGACTGGCGGCGGATGGATGCGATCCTGGACGAATTTCAGGCGCTGGGCGCGAAGTTTTGCACCATGTGCGGCTATTGCATGGAATGCCCCCATGGCGTGGATATCCCCGGCAACTTCCGGCTCTATAATCATTACAAGGTTTACGGCATGAAGGACTGGGCACGCGCGCAGTATGCGGCGCTGGACCCCGTCAAGCGCGCCGGCGCCTGCCGGCGCTGCGGCGCCTGCGAACCGAAATGTCCGAATAAACTGCCGGTCATGGATCAGTTGGAGGAAGCGGCGCGGATGTTGCAGTGAAATAAAATCGTAAAGTTCAGGTTGTGCGGAAATTTTCATGATTTGGTGCGGGAACATGAACAAGGAAAATGGCATGAATAATCAAACAGGCTTGGACGCTCGCAGACAGGAAGGCCGCCGGCCCGCCGGCATGCAATACCGCCCGCTCGGCCGGACGGGGTTGAGTGTTTCCGCCGTCAGCCTGGGCGCGTGGGAAATCGGCGGCGCGGTAAATCTGACTTTCGACAAGCTGGGAACGATTGCGCATGGCTGGGGGCGCACGGACGACCGCGCTTCCGTGGAATTGATTGAACGCTGCCGGGCCGCGGGAGTGAATTTCATTGATACGGCGCCGATTTACGGCGATGGGCACAGCGAGGAACTGATCGGCCGCGCCTTGCGCGGCTGCCGCGACGCCTGGATCGTCTGCACCAAGGGCGGGCATGGCGCGGATCATGGCCGGGCCTGGTCGGATTTCAGCCGGGCACGCATCCTGGCGCAGGCGGACGAAAGCCTGCGGCGCCTGCGGATGGAGGCGGTGGACGTTTATTTGCTGCACGGCCCCAGCCGCGCCGACATTGAGCGCGGCGAATGCCTGGAAGCCCTGCAGGAACTCCGGCGGATGGGCAAGACGCGTTTCGCGGGCGTGTCTCTGGGCCCGAACGATCTCGGGTGCGATTTGATCCGCCAGGGCGCGGTGGATGTGCTCCAGCAGAACATCAGCCTGCAATATCCCGCCGCGGTTGCGGATTTGTTGCCTCTGGCGGCGGAACATGGCGTGGGCATCGTGGCGCGCGGGGTGTTCGGCGCGGGATTCCTGGCGGGCGGGTTGGCGGCGGAAAGCGCCTTTGCCGGCGACGACCGGCGCAGTTGGCAGGACATGGCCGGCAAGCGGGCGCTGGCCGCGAAAGGCGCGGTTTTGCGCCAACTGGCGGGCGATGTTTACACCAGCGCGCAACTGGCGTTGCTGTATGTCTTGCGGCAGCAGGCGGTTTCCACCGTGATTGCCGGCACCAGCCGCTGGGAACACATGCGCGAGAATATTGCGGCTCTGCAAGCGCCCGCCTTGCCCGCGGAACTGGTCCGGCAACTGGAGACGCTGGCCGGCCAGCATGCGTGATTTTCCCGCCGGAGCCTGCCGCGCAGCTATGGCAGCTGCGCGAGGATCTGTCGTACCACGCCGGCCAGCACGGAATGCGCCTGTAAGTGCCGCAAGGCGGCGTCCATCTGGCGCAGCGCCGGTGGGATGAAGCGGAGGAAACGCCGGGTGGCCGGTTCGGCGCCGAGCCGGCCATAGGCGCCCAGCGCCTGCGCCAGGCGTTCCGCGGCGGCGTGCCAGAAAATGTTTTCCCGGATGTGCCGGCCGGCCGGCAGATGCCGGTTGTAATACGCCAGCAGCGACGGGATGCAGTCCGCAGGCAATTCCAGGTAGGGATCGCAGAGCAAGGATGCCAGGTCGTACGCCGCCGGGCCGGGGCGCATACCCTGGAAATCAATGAAGCATGGCGCGCGCCTCCGGTAGAGGACATTGGTGGATTGCAGGTCGCGGTGCACCAGGGTGTACGGGCTGGCGCGCAGGATGGCGGCGGATTGCCGGAGTTCCGCGAGTATGCCCCGGATAACGGATTCCCCGCAGGCGGAGTGCCGGCGCAGAAACTGCCGCGCGAAAAACTCGCGTTCCCATTTGTAAAGCCGCGGGGTAAAGCCGCCGGCCATCCTGACATGGCGCTGGCCGGCCGGGCGAACGCCCAGGGCGTGCAGCCGCAGCAGGTTGTCCAGCACCGGACGATACAGCCGGCGGATGTCGGCCGGGCGGCGCGCGCGGAGTTGATTCACCCGGTCTTCCAGCGTTTCCCGCCCCAGGTCTTCCAGCAGCATAAATTTACGGCGCGGGCAATCGTACAGCAGGCGCGGCACATCCACTCCGGCCGACTCGAGCAGCCGGGTATGCCGGGCGTACCAGCCGTTTTCAGCGCGCTCCAGCCGGTATTGGATCATGATGACGCTGCGGCGGCCGCGCGCCAGCCGCGTAAAGACGCGCGCCGAGCCGCGCGGCTCCAGCGGAATCACGGCGGTGTCCGCCGCGGGCCAGCCCAGGTGCGCCAGCGCTGTTTGGAGGGAGGGATCAGGCGGGAGGCAATCGGCCCGTACTGCCAAAAAGGGAACATGGCAGTTGACGGCGCAATCCCGCCCGATAATGGCGTCATGCACGACGGCCCGCGGCCCCAGCCGCGCGCCGCTCCAGATGACGGCGCGCGCCGCATCCGCCCCGGCGGCGATTTGGGCGTCCGGCGCCGCCGCGATGAAGTTGCGGGGCGCGCCCGGGCGGACTGTCGCCGAATTTTCCGGCAAGCCCGCGGCAAAGTCCCGGCTGTAAATCGAACGGACTGGGGTGGCGCGAACCGCCGCCCACCCGGGGCGGGGGCGCCCCGGCTCCAATTCGCCATTTTTTTCAGACGCATCCGGCTTTGCCTGCATTATCCCCGCGCAGTCCGCATGCGCCGCCAGGTAGGATTCCGGAGCGCCCAGGTCGCTCCAGTATGCGCCCGGCGGACATACGCCGGCGATGCGCCGGCCGGCGGCCAGGGCTTTTTCATAGGAATCCACGATGGAAGCATATCCGGCCGGCGGCAGGAACTGCAGGATCCGCGGCGACAAAAGGTGCAGACCGGTGAAGGTGTAAGTATCCGGCGCGCCCGGGGTCCGGCTGCGGAAGTTGTGAATCCAGCCCCGGCGCATTGCTACCGTGCGCGGACCGGCACGGTTGGTCAGCCAGAGCGTTGCCAGCGGTTGCAACCGGCGCATGCAGCACAGCAGCGGGCGGACATCCGCATCGAAGGCGATATCGGAGTTGACCATCCAGAATGGATGGCGGTCCAGGAACCACGCGGCGCGGCGCAACGCGCCGCCGGTGCCGAGCAGCTCGGATACAAAGGAGAAATTTATACGCAACCCCCCGGGCGGGCGGCGGCGCCCGTGTTCCATAATGGCTTGCGGCGCATGGTGCAAATTGATCAAAATGTCGCGGACACCCCAGGCGCGGGCCTGCGCCAGCACGCGGTCCAGCAGGGGCCGGTTCCAGAGGGGCA
>JAXGSX010000218.1:0-6322 GCA_040775225.1 Kiritimatiellia bacterium
CGCGTTCGCGGAAGGCCCAGACCGGCAATTTTTCGGAAATCGGCGCCAGCCGGTAAACGAATAGGCCGGCCTTGAACATGATTTCCCGGCAATACAATCCGGCCCACCCCAGCTTGTGCACCAGTTCGTCGGGATATTCCCGGAGCGCGGCAAAGACCCCGGCGCCGATCCCGCGGCAGGTTTCATCGGTAATTTCCGCCGGAAGCCCCAAGGCGGCATGCCGCGTCCTGATCAGGGGAACAAACAGGGCGCACATGGCTTTCAGGAACAGCAACCGGTCAACGGTGATGCCGCTCAGATCGCCGGCCGCCAATCTCTGGCCGGTGCGCCATTTCTTCACGCACAATTCCAGGGCGGCGATATTGGCCGGATGCAGCAGGGCCTGCTGATTCAACGCCGCCAGGATAGCGGGCGCATCATCGCCAAAATCCAAAGCGGCGAGCGCGCCGGCCAGCCATTCCCGCGACTGCAATTTAGCCTCGATATGCATACAAGACCGGCGTCTCCAAAAGCCCGACCGGCGGATTTTTCGTTTCAATTCCAGCGTAGAACCTCTTGATTACCCCCCCCAGCGAAGATCGCAGGCGGAACACGAAGCGGTTGGCTCCCGGCTTCAGAAATGCGGTGATTTCCAGCCGGTAGGGCGGCCAGCCTAACACGCCGGCCTGAAGGCCGTTGATTTCCACTTCAAACAGGTCGTTCTGGCGCCCCATGTCCAAAACGACGCGTCCGCCGGGCCGGGACAGGCGGATGGCCTGGGAATATTCCGCCGTGCCGGCGAAACCCGGATAGCCGCGCGGCGGCAGCGGGCCGGTCTGCACCCGGCCCGGCAGCGCGGCCAGCACCGGCGCGATTTCCGGGCGGTCCAGCCGGCTGGCAACCAGGAAGTCGCCGCGCAGCACAAAAGGCGGCAAATCGTTCAGCGGCACCATGCGCGCGACAAACTGCCGGATGCGGGCAGGTTGATAGCGGACCAGTATTTCATTGCGGCCGCGCCGGACATATGGGCGGAGGTCGCCGCACAGATTGCCGTCATCCCATGCCGGACGGCGGGCCTTCACCAGGCGCACCCGGCGGCGGTTGACAAAAACTTCGCAGGTATCGCAGCCATCCACGATCAATTCCAGGCGCCGGGGTTTGAACCGGACGTCAATTTCACGCCGCAGCCAGCAGGCACGCTCCGGCAGCAATTCCACCGGCGCTTTTTCAGCGGCGGGCGCCGCCCATTCCGCCGCCCGCGCAGCGGGCGGCCGCGGCGCGGGTTGGCCGGTATAAACCGACATGGGCAGCGACGCGGCATTGCCGTCCGGCAAATTCAATTGCCAGGTTTCATCCAGCCGCGCGGCGGGCCGGCGGAAGTCCGGCGCGGCGGAGCGCGCGCGCGGGGCGGGCCCGCGCAGGCACAAGAGCGATTCGCCGGGCAACAATCGTTCGGCGCCGGCAAGCCAGTTACCCGGCTGGGCCGTGACGGGATCAAACTTGCGCCACGCGCCGGGCAGCGCGATCGTCAAATCCGCCGCGGCCTCGCCGAAATTGGTCAAATGCAGAATGGCGCCCGCCCGCGTTTCGCGTCGTGTCGCCATCACGTCGGACGCCCCGGCGCCGGCGATCCTCACCGGCGGCCGGCCATGCGCCCGCAGATACCGCGCCACTTCCGCCGCGACTTCCCCGCGGCCGGCGCGGATTTCAATCACACGCGCGGCCGCGCCCCAAAGCCCCGGCCGCGCTTTTCCGCGTTGATCCAGGACCATCGGCGCACGTCCGACGCAGAGCATCCATCCGCCCGCCCTGACAAACCGGCGCAGGGCCGTAGCCGTTGCCGCGTCCACATAATGCACATCCGGAAAAATCAGCGTCCGGCAATCAAACGCCCGCATGCGCAGTCCGCCCGGAACGGTTTTGGCCGCTTGCAGCACCTGGTCGAAGACCAGGTAATAATCCCAATGCCGCCGCAGTAATCCGTGCGCCAGATCATGCAGGGCGGATTGGGTGGCATCCCAAGCTGCTTCATGGAAATTCGGGCCCAATCCCAGGGATTGCGGCGGCGCGTAACGCGCCCGCGCGTCCGCCCCGGGGTAGTAAAGTCCGACGGACGTCGCCAGGCGCGAGCCGGAATTCAGGCGGGACATGGTCCTGACATACCGTGAAAAAACCCGGTAATGCCGCGTCCAGGGCGTCAGGAACGAATGCCCGCCGCAGAATTTCCGGAAACTGCCCAACGAATCGGCGAACAGGTTGTCGTTGATCAGGCTGAGTCCGTGATGGAACAGGAAGTCGGCTGCGCGCTTGTAATCCGCCATGGTGGCGCTATGGGGCATGCAGCCGAAGGCCTCGCACAGCGTCCGCTCCTTGCCGCTGAAATAAGCGATGCTTTCAATTAATTTTCCCGTGATATCCCGCTTGCGGCTTTCTTCCGCTGAAATAATCCGGCCGGCGTCAAAACTTGCCGCGCCGCGCAGCATGTCTATTCCCGGGACCTGCATGGACGAGAGCATGGCGAACATGTCGCCGTTGCGATGGACGCATGACGCCAGCGTTTCCTCGTGCAGTAGGTGGCCGGTCATTTGCAGGCCATGATCGGCGCACCAGGCGGAATATTGCCGGAAATAACTTTTTTGAAACAATTCGGCGACAAGTTTCCAGTAATCGTTGCGCACGCGCAAGCCGTCCGGCGCGGACGCCGCCAGCGCCGGGATGCGCGGGCGCAAATCGTAACCATACCGCTCCCGAAACAGCGCAAACAGGCGGGGCGTGTAAGGCAGCCCGGCGACCCCGGCGACCATGACGGGCTCATCGGTAAAGAAACCGACGATCACCTTGCCGAAATATTCTCCGATTTCACGGCGGTAAACCTCATGGGTGGCATCAATATAAGCGCGCACCGCTTCCGGGCTCAAGGTGTCAAGATATCCGGCCGTGTTGCAGGCCCATTCCGCGCCGTAAGCCGCCAGTTGGAATTTTTCGTTCAAGGCGATTTTCCAGGCCGGCCGGGAACGCCGGCCCGTGGCGGGCTGCGCCGGCTTGATCTGCAGGACATGCTGGCGGAACCGCGGATGTTTGCGGAGCACCGTCCCGGCGCATGTGCCGCTGGGCCAGTTGAACTCATCGTAAATCCACAGCTTGACGCCCCATTGGCCGCAGCGCCGGCAGGCATGCCGCCAGAGTTCGAAATATTCCGGCCCCATGTATTCCGGCTGGAGTCCGTACAGCGGGATGACGATGATTTCATAAATCTCCATCGCCAGAAAACGCTGGAGGTCGCGGTCAATTGAAGCAGGCGTCGGAGCGCCCAGCCACGCCCACCAGGGCGCCGGGCCGAATTCGCGTTCAGGAATTTTCAGGCAGGCAGCCATATCGCGATCATTTCATAAGGTAGATGGTTCCCATGGGAACGTATTCATAACACCCGATATCCGCAACCCGCGCGAACCGGTCCAGCCGATGCCGACCGTCCAGGTCGTACGCGCCGGCCATCCATGCCTGGTTAAGACCGGCATTGACGCAGGTCGAATGCCGTTGCAGTTGATATCTGCCGGCAGCGGAATCTCCAAAGGCCGGATCATCGGCCAGGTTGCCGCCGCCGTCATATCCGGCTTCCGGGGCCGGCGCCAGGCAGCAGTTGGAAAATACCGGGGCCGCCCCGGAACTGATGTAATAATTGGTATATGCGCTCAACTGCGACCGGTTGTCATAAAAAATGGCATTGACGAAAATATTGGTTCCACTTCGGACATACATGCCGCCCCCGTTGTTGGACGATGTATTGCCGGCAATGGTGCAATTCGCCAGTATTGCCCGCGTGTGCAGGTTAAAAAAACAGGCCGGCGCCATATACCGCGCTATTGCTGCACGCCAGGCAATTATATAATTGCGGTGTTCCATAAGTGCTGACGCATATGCCGCCGCCGCCGTAGGAAGCGCTTGTATTCAAATCCAGCCGATTGCCGACGACCGCGCAATTGGAATACACCGAACCGGAGGCCACAAAAATCCCGCCGCCGCTTTTGTTGTCGCTGGTGCCGACCACCCTGTTCCCGGCAATCCGGCAGGAATCCGCCAATCCCGCGCTGCTGTCATAAATCCCGCCGCCATTGCCGTTGGTGACAATATTGTCCCGGATTTCGCACTTGTAAACCCGGGGATTACCAACGAGGCATATGCCGCCGCCCATGCCTTCGTTCGACACCGAATTGCCGACCGCTCCGTTGCGGACAAATTGCGCGTCAGTAATGTAGGCGCCGCCGCCGCGGTGGGTGGCATTGTTGCTGGCAATCATGCAATCCGCCACCATGCCGCCCGTTTCGATCCGGATGCCGCCCCCATAACGCCCGTTATTCCAAGCCACAATGCAATTGGACACCATGCTGTTCACGTTGCCGTAGATGCCGCCCCCATCGCCGTAACGATTGGCCGGATTGCCGTTGATGACGCTCACCGACTCCACCACGGATGAATTCATGAAGAACGCGCGGCAGAGGCCGCCACAATCCAGCGCCACGTCGGTTGGATTGCCGCTGTTGCCGCGGCAAATCAGCCCGTTGGTGAGAATGATTTCGGCGGATAACGCGTAATGGCCATTGGAAATCAGGATCAGGCTGCCGGCGGCGCTGCCGGCGTGGGCCACGGCATTGCTGATCGTGGCAAACGGCGTATCCCAGCTTGTTCCCCACGGCGGCGTTGCGCCATCCGTGCCATTGGTCGCCACGTGCCAGGTCGCGCCGCGGCCAACGGTCGCGGCGCAACACAATGCGGAGCAGACTAACAGGGCAATCTTGCGCGCTTTCATTGGACACCTCCTGTTATAATTTTATCAGGGAAAATAAATCCTGCTATATCCCGGAATTAACCAGGTAGGCGGGGTTCTGATTGGCGGCGCCGGCGTCCGCGATACTGGCGGCGCACCCCGCAAGTTTTTCGAAAAACGACACCGGCGCCTCCGCCGCGGGCTTGAATGCCGGGGACATGACATAACGCAGCAGCCGGTCGAATAGATACGTGTTTTCCACCTCGCAATAATACCGGCCGATGCCGCGCAGCGGCTTGAAATTGAACGTGGTAGTCATCAGGGCGCCCCGGCCGACTTTGACTTCCGCCAGGTAGGCGCGATTGATGCCCAGCTGGTAATTATTGATCGAACGGATGATCGGTTCGACTTTTACCGGCCACTTGTCCAGGTTGATCACCGGCGCATCCTCGATCAAGCCGTAGAACTGCAGGTCGCACCAGCCGTCATGGGGGAATCCCTCCAACGCGGGATGATCGGCGATGACCGTGCCGGAATTGCCTTCCGGCGATCCGTTGTAAAGGTTGGATTTGAATTCGCAGAAAATTTCCGGAAAAACTCCCTGGGCGATCAGCAACACCTTCCCGCCGGACCGCAGGTATTCAATCAACTTCCGGTTCAGGGTGTGGGTCACCACGCAATCAAAGCCTTCCAATGAATCATCGGGCGACTTTTTCACGAAAAAGTCCAGATCATAGCAATAGGAATGAATGCCGATGTTGGCGATGCGGCCGACGGGCCGGGCCGCCAGGTCGCGGGCAAATATCCAGAAATTCCACTCGTTTTCCACTCGCAGGTTGCCCGCATGCAGTTCGACCCGCAAGACCGCGCGTGTGGAACGGCACACCGGTTTCGGATAAATTTTAAGCCGGGCGATTTTTTCGGTTTGATAACACGGGAATTCCCGAAGATCCAGTCTGCCGGAATCAAGGACTTCCCCCGCATCATCGGTCAGGCTCCAGCTGATCCGGGCGTCAGCAACCGGCGCATGTCCGAAATGCGACAGCCATAAATCCACCGAAATTTTTTCGCCGGACCAATAATTGCGGTAATAGTAATCCTTGTCAATCAGCAGGACGGTTTCGCCGTTGGTTCGCAGGAACTCCGCCGCGGAAACGTTTTTCGGGTCGCCGAAATCGTCCCATAGTCCTTCAATTGCCCAGCCGGTGTCCTTGCCGAGGAACAATTCGTAGCCGCACACGCCCGGGGTCCGGCGCGCTTTTTCCAGGCCGATTTTCCGTTCCAGCGCCTGCAGCTTTTCGGAGTTCTTCACAAACACCGGCAAAAGATCGTAAAACCCCTGGTCGCGCGCCACCTGCTCGGCCAGCTCGATAAACCAGGGACGCATGGCCGACTGCTCGTATTTGGGCTTCAATTGCGGGTTCGGGTAGGACGACCACCAGCGGTATTCATGCAACAGCACCGGCTGGCGGCAGACATCCAGTTCCGCCGGGTTGCAGCTGTTGCCGCCCGCCATTTCCAGGATGTCAGTGTCGTCCCGCTCCGCGCATGCCCGGTCCACGCCGGCGCAGGCGTTGA
>JAXGSX010000219.1:0-6248 GCA_040775225.1 Kiritimatiellia bacterium
GCTTTACGCCGAAAGCCTCAGTTCCGGCGGACTGCTGCTCGGCGCTGTCGTGAACATGCGGCCGGACCTTTTCCGCGGCATATACGCCTGCAAGCCGTTTGTGGACCTCCTGAGCGCCATGCTTAATCCCGATTTGCCACTGACCAGCTTTGAATACGACGAGTTGGGCCATCCAAAGCGCCGCGATGAATACGAATACATGCGTACCTATTCGCCGTATGACAACATTGTCCGGCAGGCCTGTCCCCACATGCTGATCACGGCGGCCGTGCATGACTCCCAGGTGCCCTGCTGGGAGCCGGCCAAGTGGGCGGCGCGGCTGCGCGCGCACAATGCCGCCGCCACGCAGATCATCTTGAAAACCGACCTGGCGGCCGGGCATGCCGGGCTTTCCGGCCGGGTGGAACGCATGCGGGAATTGGCCTTCCTTTACGCCTTCCTGCTGGACCTGGCGGGTAAAGGCTGAACGACGCCTCCGGCGCTCAGGCGCCGCACCTTGGCGCCGTTGTCGCATCCATCAGAAAAATATTGACTATTTTGCCGGAAAGCGCATTAATAACCTGAAAGTCAACCAAGGCAATGCATGAAAGGAGGTGGTGCTTCAGGTTGTCGGCAAATTGGTAGCGCAGGATTTACCGTGGCAGTTGATAACAAGCAGTTGAAAATATCAAGGAGTTGCAATGAAAAAAATTCTGGCAGGACTGCTGGTAGCCGGTCTGGTATCCGCCGCGATTGCCGCAGATGCGCCGTCTGCTGGTAAGGCTTATCCCTTCCAACTTTCGCTGGTAACACCTGTGGCAATTGTGGACCAGGCCAATTCGGTCAATGGCTTGAGGATCAACCTGATTTACGGGGCTAATGAAAACGCCACCGGGTTGGACATCGGTATTGTCAACCGGACAATGAATGACAAGCATGGTCCGGCGGTCGGCCTGGTGAACATGATCGGCAATGATGCCTCCGGCGCGCAACTGGGCGCCGTCAACTGGACGGCAGGCGAAGTGACCGGCGTGCAGGTGGCGGCCCTCAACTGGGCATGCGGCGATGTGACCGGCGCCCAGGGCGGATTGGTCAACATGGCCAAGGGCGATGCGGGCATTCAGGAAGGATGGATTAACCTCGTCTGCGGCGCTTCGCACCATCAGGCCGGCCTGGTCAACTGGGCCGGCGCGATCAACGGCGCGCAGGTCGGCGTAATCAACGTCTCCTCCGATGTCACCGGCATTCAATTCGGCGGGATCAATTACACGGATACCCTGGCCGGCCTGCAAATCGGCCTGATTAACGTCGCCTGGGGCAAGGACAGCATGTGGAAAGTCCTGCCCATCGTCAATGCCAATTGGTAATTGCCGGGCAGATTGAAAAAACTGCGGAAGCAGGCATGGCCGCGGCGGATACGCCGCGGCCATGTTTTTTCGGCGCCGGGAGACAGGCGCCGGCCGGTTTTGGCCGGGCGGATGTCGTTTCCATATGACGTTTTTCACGGCCTTGTAGGGACGACTTCCGCGTCGTCCGCGCCAAAATGCGAATTGCGGGCAGCGGATTTTTCCGCTTGCGCAAGCCGCCTCTAAAAAGTAAAATCCCTTTGCGGTAAGGGATTAGCCCGATGCATACGCCGGAACTCGCAGAATGACGGCCGTTTAATATCTGCCTCAACCATACGGAAGGGAACACCATGCAAACCAACCTGCGGAAATTCGTTTTGCTGGCGGCGGCGCTGGGTGTGGCAAGCATCGCGGGCGCAGACGCCTTGAACGTCTGGCATCAGCGCTTCCCCAACGGCACGGTGAACCAGTTGAACGACGTGATCGCGATTAGCCAGTCATTCCTGGCCGTCGGCCGGAATGGCACGATCATGTCCTCCGCCAATGGCGCGGATTGGAACCTGATCCCCATTGACACCACGGCGGATTTACATTCCGTGGTTTATGCGGCCGGCCGGTATGTGGTGGTCGGCGCCGCCGGCCTGGTCTTGCTTTCCAGCGACGGCGCAGTCTGGCGCCAGGTGGCAACCGATCCGTCCGTGGATTGGAACCAGGTGGCCTATGCCAATGGCCAATTCGCGGCGGTGGGTAATGCCGGCGCGGTGATGGTTTCCGCCGACGGCGAAAACTGGAACGTGCTGGACCCGATCACCGGCGCCGACCTTGAGGACATCGCCCATGGCGCCGGCCGGTTTGTCGCTGTGGGACAGCCCGGTACGGTGATCATGACCTCCACCAACGGCGTGGACTGGGAATCCGTCAGCACGGACGGCTTGGCTTCCGCCGCGCGTCCCATCACCCCCGCCCTCTCCGGCGTGGCTTACGGCGGCGGCCTCTTCGCGGCCTGCGGCGCCAATGGCACGGTTTTAACCTCGCCTGACGGCCTGGCCTGGACCAACCGCTCCCCGGGCGTGAGTTACACTTTCTCCTGCATAACGTATCATAATGGCCTGTTTCTGGCGGCCGGCTCCTCCGGCAAGACGCTGCAATCCGCCGACGGCGAAACTTGGTACTTGCGTTATACCGGCATTGCCACTTGGTATTACGGCGCGGCCATCAACGATACCTGCTTGCTGGCCGCCGGCGCCAACGGCATCATCGCCACTTCCACCGATGGGATAGCCTGGACGCAGGCGGGCGAAAGTTACGCGGACAATCTTGAGGACATTGACTATGGCGCCGGCCGGTTCGTCGCCGTCGGCTGGCCCAACGGCGTCATCATGTCCTCGGCCGACGGCGCGGTCTGGGAGGAACAGGCATCCGGCACATCCGAATCGCTTTCCGGCCTGGTCTACGGCAACGGCCTGTTTGTCGCCTGCGGTTCCGGCGCCGCCATTCTGACTTCGCCGGATGGCGTCAACTGGACGCCCAGCGCGATGGGCGCCGCGCGCGGAACGGCATACACCTTCTCCTGCATCACCTACGGCAACGGACTTTATATCGCCGCCGGATCTTCCGGCCAGACGCTGGTGTCGTCTAACGGCGTTGACTGGATTCTGGTTGATACGGGCTTTGGCGCCTGGCTTTATGGGATTGTGCACGCGCTGGAAAAATTTGTGGCGGTAGGCTCCGGCGGCTATATCATAACCTCAACCAACAACGGCGAAACTTGGAATAACACATCGCCGCCGGCGCTGGGCTGCGCCCGCCCGATCCTGGCGGCCTGGCACGACATCGCTTTCGGCAATGATTTGTTCGTGGCCGTGGGCGAGAATGGCCGGATCGTCACCTCGCCGGACGCGGAAACCTGGACGGACCGGGATTCCGGCACATCCCAACCGCTCAACGGCGTGCGCTACCGGAACGGCTTTTTCGTGGCCATCGGCGGCAACGGCACAATCCTGACCTCGCCCGACGGCGCCGCCTGGAGTAACCGCGACTCCGGCGTATCCGCCACGCTGGAAGGTATCGCCTACGGCAATGGCACGTTCGTGGTAACCGGCAACGGCCGCATCATCCTGCAATCATCTACGGATGTGCCGCCCAGCGGCGACTTTGACGGCGATGGCCAGGGCGATATTTCCGAATATCGGGCCGGCCGCGGCTGGTTTTTCTGGCTGTCATCCCAAGGCTACCAGAATGCCGTCCCGCTGGGCACGGATGTGCGCGACGCCACGCCGGTAGGCGCCGACTTTGACGGCGACGGCAAGGCCGACCTGGGCCTGTTCCGGGCCGCGGCTGGAGAATGGTACGTGCTGTTTTCCAGCCAGGATTATACACTGGGCGGACCGTTTGCCTTGAATCTGCCGGCCGGCACGCCGCTGGCGGCGGATTTCGATGGCGACGGCAAGGCCGACCCCGCCATCTTCCAGGCCGCCAGCGGCGCCTGGATGGCCGCCATGTCGGCCGATGGGTACCGCATCGCGGGGCCGGTGACTTTGAGTGTCCCATGCGGCATCCCCCTGGCGGCTGATTTTGACGGCGACGGCAAAGCTGACCCCGCCATCTTCCAGGCGGACACCGGGAAATGGACCGTCTGGCAGTCCGGCGCCAATTATCAGCCGCTGACTACTCCGCGGCCGCTGAGCGTAGCCGGCGGCGTGCCCATGGCATCCGATTACGACCGCGACGGCCGGGCCGACCCCGCCATGTATCAGCCTGCCGCGGGCATGATATACGCCTGGCTTTCCAGCATGAATTACGCGCAGGCCGGCCCCTACGGGCCTTTCACGGCGCCGTAACCGACAGGGGGAGATGCCTGCGCCAGCCGGGACCGTCATCCACCGCGGCGGCGCAGCGCTCCCAACACCTCGCGCGCTTCCCGGCACCGGCAGGCGAAAGCGGCCCCCAGGTAAACCAGGGCGCCGCCGGCAATGGCGGCGGCCAACGCCATGATGGCGCTGAGTTTGGGCGGGCAACCGCCGGCCAGGCAAGCCGCCAAGGCGCAATCCTGCGCGGCAAGCGCCGCCAGGACCATGACCGCGGTCGGCGCCAGCATGCGTAAGGCGGATAAGGCAATGCCGCGCCAGCCCGGCGAACCATCGCGCCGGTGCACCAGAATCGCCAGCGCGATCACATGGGCCGCGGATGCCAGCACCGTGGCCACGGCGATGCCGGCATGGCGCAGCGGCCACATCAGGATCAGGTTCAAGACAAGGTTCAGAACAGAACAGGCAATGCCAACCTTCATGGGAGTGCGCATGTCCTGCCGGGCATAGAACACCGGCACAAGCACCTTCAACAGGCTGAACACCACCAGGCCCGGAGCGTAACAGGCCAGCGCCAGCGCCGTCATCCGCGCGGTTTGTTCGGTGAAATCACCATGCTGGTAAACCACTCTGACGATCGGCCCGGCCAGGAACAGCATCCCCGCCGCCGCCGGCAGCGTGATGAACAATATCTGCCGCAAGGCGTAATTCAAGGTCGCGCGGACGCGCTCCGGCCGGGCCTGGGCGGCATGGATCGAGAGCGTGGGCAGCAGCACGGTGCCCAGGGCGGTGGCGAAAATTCCCAGGGGCAGATAAATCAGGCGCTCGGCGTAATAAAGGTAGGACGGACTGCCCTGTCCGATCCAGACGGCGATAAAGCGGTCCAGCAGAACGTTGATTTGGGTGACGCCGACCCCGATGGAGGCGGCGGCCATCAGGCGCAACACCCGCCGCACCCGGGCGTCGCGCCAGTCGTAATTCAGGCGCAGGCGGAATCCCTGCCGCAGCAGCGCCCATAAAGGAACCGCGGCCTGCAGCAGGCCGGCCGCCAGGACGCTCCACGCCACCACCCGCATGCGGCCGCTGCCCGCCGGGTCGAGCCGCGGGCAAAGCAGGAGGAGCACGCCCAGCATGACCAGGTTCAAAATCACCGGCACCGCCGCCGGCAGGGCAAACCGGCGCAAGGCGTTCAGCATGGCCGAAAAGAAGGCGGCCAGGCAGATGAACAGCAGGTACGGCAGCATGATCAGCAGCAATTCCCCGATCAAAAGCAGCCGGGCGCTCAGCGGCGCAAATCGCATGGCCGCCGCCACTGCCAACAAGCCGGCCAAGGTCAGCACGGTCAGGACCACGACCAGCAGCGAGCACATGCGCAGAGCGAATTCCCATACCTGCCGCCGGCCCTGCTTCTCCAGCGTTTCGGTAAAAACCGGCACAAACGCCGACGAGAGGGCGCCTTCGCCGAACAGTCCCCGGAACAGGTTGGGAATGGTGAACGCCACCACAAAGGCATCCATAGCCATGGAACTGCCGAACATGGCGGCCATCTTCATGTCACGCAGCAGGCCGAACAGGCGGCTGAGCATGATCCAGGCGCCGACCGTGCCCGCCGATCGTATGATCTTGCGTGATTCCAAACCGGACCCCATTATTCCGAATGCTGTTGCGACTGTCCGGCCTGCGCGGAGGACGGAGGGATGGAATTATTTTGAAGCGGCTGGGCGGCGCCGCCGTCAACATGCGACAATTCCCATAACTTGGCGTATTTCAGGAACACTCCCGTGGCCGTCAGGAGCGAGATGATCAAACCGCGGGTACCGGCGCAAAAGCCCCGCTTCAGGAAGTAGCCCTTGAAAAACCGGAACAACGGCCGGAAGATCAAGTCCAGGATGCTGAACCGCCGTCCATCCTGATGCATCCCAGCTGCGGAGATGGTGGAAAACCGGTTCAAGGTCGCCACCTGGTCGGAAAGATCGTCATAAGTGTAATGGAACAGGCAGCCGTTGAGTTTCTTCACCGGGCCCTGCACCTCCACGTAATCGTGCGGCTCGCGGCCGGTGCAGATTCCCCGTTCCTTTAAAAACAGGCGGGTCTTGATATCCGGCCACCATTCCCC
>JAXGSX010000220.1:0-6194 GCA_040775225.1 Kiritimatiellia bacterium
AGGTGTCCCGGCGCCAGCCCCAGCGCGCCGGCGGCGCGCGAGGCCTCGCCGTGGCGTACCTCGCCCATGCGCCGCACGGCCGCGGGCGCCACCACCGGCCGTTTGCGGTACAGCATGAACGACAACTCGTTGTTGTCGCCGTAAGTCAAAAAAACCACTTGGAGCGGCAGCTTGCGCGCCAGCGCCTCCTGCAGCAGGCCGCCGGCGGACAAGGCTTCATCGTCCGGGTGCGGCGCCAGCACCATGATGCGGTCGTTATCATCCAGCGCCAGGTGTTTCGGCGCAAAATGGACGGCGGCGGCCGCGGCATCGGACGCCGGGCCGGATGGCAGCCGGCAGCCGGCCAGGAGCAGGCAGCCTACGGCCAGTCCGGCCCAGGCGCGGGCGCGTTGCACGCAGGCAAACGGCTTTTGATTTAATTTCATGATCTGCTTGTATGAAAGTTGCAAGATTCAGGGGTTGTTGGAGGTTCAGGGGGTCAGCGGGAAGCCAATTCCAACCTCAAACAACCGTTGAACCTGATGCAACCTCTGGCAACTCTGAACTCTGAGCACTCAATATTCAACACCGAACACCCCACATCGCGTCATAACCGGCGCGCCATTCCGACACTATACAATAAAGTCCGGGAATCGCGCCAGAGAAAAGGACAGCGCCCAAGCTCCCGGAAGCCGGCATGCTCAAAAAAGCTAAGGGCCCCGGTATTGTCCGCCCGCACCCAGGCGTGCAGGCCGGGGATTCCGGCGGCGCGCGCCTGTTCCATAAACGCTTCCAGCAGGCGTCGTCCCGCCCCGCATCCGCGCGCCGCGGCGTCAAGATTGAGATGCAGATGCGCCGGGTAGGCCGTCAAATCCACAATGGCGGCGCGGCGCAGGCCAGCCGGCCGGCGCCGATTATGCCAGGCCAGCCGCCAGAGCTGCGGATTCCATAAAACCCCGTTTAAAAAAGCGCTCCCGCAGGCCGCCGGCCAAATCCGACGCGCCATGACCTGCTGCGCCCGGCGCGTATCCAGCGCGCCGGACAGGTAACCGGCGGCGCGTCCGCCAAGCTCCGCCACCCACAAGCTTTGCGGCTCGCAATCGGTGTAGTAGCGCGTCAGCAGGTCGGCCAGCAATTCCCGCGCGTCGTTCAGCATATCCATGGGCCGGCCGGCGTCCAGCGTATCGCAGCAAACCCGGCGCACCGCCGGGCGGTCGGCCGGCTCATATTGACGAATGACGGTCATACGGCTGCGGCGGCCGGGTCACATGCCCTCAAGGCGCATACCAACCGCCTATTTCAGGGATGATTCTAACAATCCGGCCGGCGGTGTCAACGAATTTACGGATGCAATAAAACGCGTTCGACGGCGTTATATATATAGCAGCGCATTTACCATTGGGAGCATCGGCATATGAAAACAACATGCGGCAAGGGTATGGTTTTAGCGGGCATCCTGGCCGGCGCGCTGACGGCGGCGGCAGGGGCCGGCGAAAATGGAAGCGCGGCGGACGGCAAATCCGGCCGGCCGCGGTTTGACCACCTGGCGCGGGAGTTGGAACTCACGCCCGAACAGACCGGCGCCCTGCAGCGGCACATGCAAAACCAACGCGCGAAATTCACCGAATTGCATGCCGCGCGAACCCGCGCCAAAGCCGAACTTGAAGCCCTCTTCGCCGCGGCCGACCCGGACGCGCAAGCCATAGGCGAGGCCGGCGAACGGCTGGCCGGCATTAACGCGGAAATCACCCGCAGCCAAATCCAGGCGCGCCTGGCACTGCGCGGCCTGCTCACGGCGGAACAGCAGGCCCGCTGGCGGCGCCTGCGCCAGAAAATGATGCAGCGCCAGGCCGGTAAAACCCGGACAGGCCGCCAGGCGCCAAATTCCGGCGGCGGCCATCCGGTGGATCCGGCTGATCCGTCCGATCGGACGGATCGGTCCGATTAGACGGATCCTCAAGGCGTCCAGAGATACATGATACGCGGCTGACGTTCGTTCAAGGCCGCCGGCAGCCGGATCGCCGGCGCCGGGTACGACAGGCGGGCCAGAAACCCGGCCAGCCCGCGCGGCTGCTCGTAGCGCACCACCCGGACTTCCTCGGCGCCGAGCAGCTCCCGCACCTTGGCCAGGGCGTCATCCCAGTATCCAACCTGGTCAATCATGCCGCCGGCGGCGGCTTGTTGGGCGGAAAACACCCGGCCGTCGGTCAACTGGTCCAGCGCCGCCGGGTCAACCTGCAAACGCTTTTGCACCACGTTGACGAAGCGATCGTGCATCTCGTCCAGGATATCCTGAAAGATGGCCAGGTGTTCCGGCTGAACCGGTCGGAACGGGTTCAACAAATCCTTGTTGTCGCCCGCGGTGATGGTGACGTCGCGGACTCCGATTTTGTCGCTCAGTTCCTTCCAGTTCAAGGTTTGCATGATCACCCCAATCGAGCCGACGACGGCCGTCGGCTCGGCGACAATCCAGTCCGAGGCCATGGCGACATAATAAGCCCCCGAGGCCGCCAGGTCGCGCACCAGCGCCACCACCCGGCGGCCCTCGCCGGAGGCGCGGAAATCCTGCAAGGCCTGGTATATTTCGTCCGTCGGCGTCATCACCCCGCCGGGCGAATCCAACTCCAGAATAATGGCCCGCACCGCTTGATCCTGCCGGGCGGCGCGGATTTGCAGCAGCAATTGTTCGACGGGATCAAGGCCGGCTTTCCAGATGCCGCCGGCGGCTTCCCGGGAGATGACGCCCGTCAGCGCCAGGCGCACCGCTTTCACGTCGCCATCGCCGTAAGACCAGATTTCCTCGAACTCCGGAAATTCATCGGCGGCCGCGCCGCCGGTTCCGCCGGGCCGGCCGTCGAAAACCCGGCCCGCATACATCGCCAGGTTGGCCAGCGCGCTCAAAAGCAGCAGAACCGCCAGCACCACGGCGGCGATCCAGCAGCCGGCCTGCCGCGGCGGGCGCGGCAGAGGCGGCGGAACGGGACCGCCCGGTCCGGCCGGAATAGAAGTTGGCGCATCCATAGTCATGGCAAATGTATATCCTATGTTAGCCATGCCTGCCAAGAATAAAAAATTGGATTTTTTGCGCCGGCGGCGTTATATTTACCTGCATGCGGCGATTCCTGCCGCCGGCGCCCCTGCCCGGCGCGCGCCGGGGCGGCGTCCAGGCGCCGTATAAATTGAAAGGACGGAGCCCATGAAACAACATTCCCCCGAGGAGCAATTCCACCCCGCCAGCGCTCCCGATTACCTCCCCCTGCCGCAATTGCGCAACCTGCAATTGAGCCGCCTGCGCGGCATTGTGGCGCGGGCGTACGACAACGTTCCGCTGTTCCGCCAGCGCATGCTGGAACGCAAGCTGGCGCCGGATGACCTGCGTTCGTTGACGGATATCGCGCAATTGCCGTTCATGGTGAAAAACGATCTGCGCGACAACTATCCCTTCGGCCTGTTTGCCAGTCCGCTGCAGGATATCATCCGCCTGCACGCCTCCAGCGGCACCACGGGCAAGCCGATCGTCGTAGCCTACACCCGCGCGGACGTGGAAGTCTGGAGCAGCGTCATGCTGCGCTCCTTCGCGGCCTGCGGCCTGCACGCGGGCGATGTGATTCAAAACGCCTACGGCTACGGTCTGTTTACCGGCGGCCTGGGCGCGCACTACGGCGCCGAAGCCCTGGGCGCCACCGTCATTCCCATCTCCGGCGGCAACACCGACCGCCAGATCATGGTGCTCAAGGACTTCGGCGTCACGGCCATCTGCTGCACGCCCAGCTATTTCCTGCACCTGGCGGAGCGCGCGGAGGAGCAGGGAATCAACCTGCGGGACCTGCCGCTGCGCGCGGGCATTTTCGGGGCCGAACCCTGGACGGAAGCGATGCGCATCCGCATTGAGGCCATGACCGGCATCCGCGCGTATGACATTTACGGCCTATCCGAAATCATCGGACCCGGCGTGGGTATCGAATGCGCGCAACATGACGGCCTGCACATTTTCGAAGACCATTTTTACCCGGAAATTGTCGATCCGGAAAACGGGATGGTCCTTCCCGACGGGCAGGAAGGCGAACTGGTGCTGACCACCCTGAGCAAACAAGCCATGCCCATGATCCGTTACCGCACGCGCGACATCACCACGCTCGTCAGCGAGTCCTGCGCCTGCGGCCGCACAATCCGCCGCATCCGCCGCATCTCGCGCCGCAGCGACGACATGTTCATCATCCGCGGCATCAATGTTTTCCCGTCGCAGGTGGAAACCGCGCTGCTGACGCTGGAAGGCACACTGCCGCATTACCAGATCGTGCTGACCAGGGAAAAAGGACTGGACCGCATGGAGGTCCAGGTGGAGGTCACGCCGGAAATCTTCAGCGACCGCATCGGCGCCATGGAAAACCTGCGCCGCAAGCTGGTCAAGGCGCTGGAACAGGTCTTGAACCTGCGCGTGGAAGTGCGCCTGGCGGAACCGCACACCATCCCGCGCAGCGAAGGCAAGGCCCGGCGCGTGTTGGACCGCCGCGGCGCGGAATAAACACGGCCGGCCCGCCCGGCGGAACGCGGGCGGCCTGGCCAGGGACAGCGGCAAAAATACCGGACAATGGAGGGAGCGCAATGAAAATCAAACAATTATCGGTGTTTCTGGAGAACAAACCCGGCCAGCTTTCGATTCCCTGCCAGGCGCTGGCCGACGCCAAGGTAAACATCATCACCATGTCGCTGGCCGACACCCAGCAATTCGGCATCCTGCGCCTGGTGGTCGGGGAATGGGAACGCGCGCGCGACTTGCTGGAGCGGGCAGGCTGCGTGGTCAAAGTGACCGAAGTGCTGGCGCTGGAAGTGCCCAACCGGCCCGGGGGACTGGCGCAGGTGGTGGCGGTGCTGGACCGCGCCCGCATCAATATCGAATACATGTACGCCTTCGCCTTCGGCCGGGGCGACCAGGCGGTGATTGTGTTCCGCTTCGAAGACGTGGATGCCGCACTGGAAGCCCTGCGCGCGGGCGGCGTGGGCATCCTGGATTCCGCCGAACTGGCCCGGCTGTCCGCGCAATGAAAAGAAACGCATGATGCCTGCCGGCAATGATCAACCATTTGAAAACCGTCTGTGGTCCATGGACGAAGTCATACCCCGCCCCGGGCTGCGGGAGCTGCAGCTGCGCCGCCTGCGCGATTGCGTCGCGCGCGCCGGCCAGGTGCCGTTTTACCGCGAAGCGCTGGCCGGCGCGAAGGCAAGCCCCGGCGACATCCGTTCCCTGGACGATGTGCGCCGGCTGCCTTTCACCACCAAAGAAGACCTGCGCCGCGCCTACCCGTTCGGCCTGATGGCCGTGCCGCGCGCCCAACTGGCGCGCCTGCACGGGTCGTCCGGCACCACCGGCAAGCCGACCATCGTCGGTTATACCGCCGAGGATCTCGACAACTGGTCGAATCTCTGCGCCCGTTTCCTGGTGGCCGGCGGATTGCTCCCGAAACACCTGGTGCATATCGCCTTCGGCTACGGATTGTTCACCGGCGGCTTCGGCCTGCATTACGGCGTGGAAAAAGTCGGCGCCGCCGTGCTGCCCGTCTCGGCGGGCAATACGCAGCGCCAGGTCATGCTGCTGGCGGACCTGCAGGCGGATGTGCTGATCTGCACGCCCAGCTACGCCTTGAATATCGCCGAGGTCGCCGTCCAGGAAGGGCTGGACCCCCGCGCGCTGCGGCTCAGCTTCGGCCATTTCGGCGGCGAACCCTGGACGGAAGACATGCGCTGCCGGATCGAACAGGAACTCGGGCTGCAGGCTTTCAACAATTACGGCTTGAGCGAGGTCCTGGGACCGGGCGTCAGCGGGGAATGCTGCCGGCGCGACGGCATGCATATCCAGGAAGATCATTTCCTCGTCGAATGCCTGGACCCCGACACGCTGGAGCCGGCGCCCTGCGGCGCCCCGGGCGAACTGGTGATCACCACGCTGACCAAGCAGGCCATGCCCCTGCTGCGCTACCGCACGCGCGACATCACCATCCTCAACGATGCGCCCTGCGCCTGCGGCCGCACCGGAATCCGCATGGGGCGGATCATCGGCCGATCCGACGACATGCTGATCATCCGGGGCGTCAACGTGTTCCCGGGCCAGATCGAGGCCGTCCTGGTGGGCGTCGGCGGCGTCGCCCCCCACTATGTCCTGGTGGTGGACCGTATGAACGCCACGGACAGCCTGGAGGTCCGCGTGGAGTTGACGG
>JAXGSX010000221.1:0-6191 GCA_040775225.1 Kiritimatiellia bacterium
AAAGTCAAAAACCTGGGCGCCGGCAAGATGGGATATTCCACCAGCCAGGTGGGCGACATGGTGGCGCAGGGCGTTGCCGGGTAAGGCGGATAGCGATATGAAGCAATACCGTGTAGGCGTGGTTGGCATCGGCGCGGTGGGCGCGGAAATGGTGCGCGTGCTGCGGCAGCGCAAGTTCCCGGCCGCGGAAATCAGGATCCTGGCGCGGTCGGCGCGCACGGAGGAGATTGACGGGGAAAGCTATCCCGTGGTGGCCGCCGCGCCGGAAGCTTTTGACGGCTTGGATTTCGCGTTTTTTGCCGGCACGGAGGGCGCTAAGGGCGCTTCGCAGCAGTATGGCTGGGCGGCGGCGGAAAAAGGGGTGGTGGTGATTGACAGTGGCGACGATTACCGCATGGATTCCCGCGTGCCGCTGGTTATTCCGGAAGTCAACCCCGAAGCTTTGGCCAATCACCAGGGGTTGATTGCCAATCCGAATTGCAGCACCATCATCGCGCTGATGGCGGTGGCGCCGCTGTACCGCGCCGCCCGCGTCCGCCGTTTCATCGCCAGCACTTACCAGGCGGTTTCCGGCACCGGCCGGCAGGCGCTGCAGGAACTGGAAGAGCAGGTCCGGGCTTATGCCGCCGGCCAGCCTTTGCCGCGGGAAGTCTATCCGCACCAGATTGCGTTTAACCTGATCCCGAAAATCGGCGGAGTGAAGCCGGGCAGTGCCGGCCAGACCAGCGAAGAACTCAAGCTGTTGAACGAGAGCCGCAAAATCCTGGGCGACAAAAAACTGCGCGTCGGCGCAACCTGCGTGCGGGTCCCGGTGCTGAACGCCCATTGCGAGGCGATCAACCTGGAATTCGACCGCCCGATGGAACCGGAAGAAGCCCGGGAAATTTTGTCGCGGGCGCCAGGCGTAGTCCTGGCGGACGACTTGGAACATGAAGATTATCCCATGCCCCTGCGGGCAACGGGACGGGACGAGGTGCTGGTAGGCCGCATCCGGCGCGATGACAGCGTGAAAAACGGGCTGGCGCTGTTTGTGGCCGGCGACAATATCCGCAAGGGCGCGGCCGCCAATGCCGTGCAAATCGCCGAGAAGTTGATCGAGGCCGGCTGATCGCCTATTCGGTGAAAATCGGCAACGCCGGGGATCCTTCCCAGTTTTGCGGAGTATTCCAGGGCATGGAATTTTCCGCGGGGCCGGTAGCGGCGCATCCGCCTGCCAGCGCCGCCGCCAGCAGCAGCGCCAGGCAAGCCATCCGGAATGTGTTGCGCAAAGTTTGCATGCTTACACCTGAATTTTGCACCGCACAAGTTTGGTGCAGGGCGCGGCGCGCGGGGTGCCGCTGTATAAACATACTGCTAACCCCGCGCAACAAAGCCCTGCGCCAAAATCGTGCGGCCGGCTGCCGGGGAATATTGGCGTTTTCCGAAACTAGGCTTGTGTAACCACTTGTTTGACAATGGATAACCGCCCAAAAATTATTTTTGCATACTCTTTTAGTGCTTAACATCCATTCAACGCCAATATTCATGCAAAATTCAGGTTACAGCATGATCTGATCGCCTTCGCGCGGCGGCAGTTTCTGCCAATCGGGGAGGATTTCGGCGATGGCCATGTTGTCCACCACGCTTTCCACGCGCACCTTGCCCACCAGTTGATCGGCCCGATGCACCAGGAATTCAAGCTTGGGCGCGATGGGAGTGGCGTTTTCCTTGTCGAATCCCAGCACCACGAAATTCCATTCGGAGTTGGCGAAGAGCACCACGCCCATCTGTCCCTGCGATAACTGGGCCTTGCTGGCTTCCGGGCTGGCGCGCCCTTCCAGGTCGGTTACTTTTGCCTGCAGTCCGGCGACCTGGTCCTGAAGATTGCGCTTCTGGATTTCCAGGTCGTCAATTGCCACTTTCAGGGTTTCCATGCGGGACTGCAGTTCTTTTTCGGCGCGTTCCATGCTGCGGATGGTATTGTCGCGTTCGGCCACGGAGGCTTGCAAGCCGGCGATGCTTTCATCGCGTTCCTGGATGGTGGAGCGGGCGGACGCCAGATCGCTCTTGGTCGAGCGCAATTCTTCTGAAGTCTGCTCCAGCGAATCCTTGGTTTGCGACAGGTTGCGGCGGGTGTCGTTCAGCCGCGCCAGCTGGTTCTGTGCGGCGACGGTAAGTTGTCCGAGCGCCGCATCCATCGGCGATGCTCCGCCCGCCGGGTCTTTGAAGGTTTTGAGCTGGTCTTCCGCAACGGCTACAAACGCCGGATTGTCGTCGCTCTGTTCGACCGTGGCCGCAATCTGGCGGATGGCATTTTCAAGTTTTTGCGCGCGGCCTTTCAATGCTTCACGCTGCGGAAACAGCTTGATGCCGAACCACAAAGCCGCGGCGCTGACCAAGAGCAGTAATATCAATGTGATTTTCAGAAAGTTCTGCATAATTTTAACGCCTCCGTCCCAATGCGCCGGCCCCTATCCCGGCGATGGTCATATTGTACCAGCTTGCCCTTGGGATACAATGATTATTTTTATCGGCCGACAGCTCAGGGCGCCCGTTCCATCAGCCGGATGGATTTGACGCGCACTTCGCCCCGGCCGGTGTAATAGACGCGCGGCTCTATCATGAAAAAACCGTCGGCCGCGAAGTCCACGGCTTGCGTGCCGTGGAATCCCGCCGGCACGGGACATTCCGCGAGCGTGCGCCGGCCGCCCCCGGCGCAGATATCCAGCACTGCCGCCTTGTCGCCGGATTTCCCGGCGGTTTCCATTTCAAAGAGCGCGGTAAACCGGCCGGGGCAGACCCCGCGGTAATTGCCGAAAACCAGCATCCCGGCCGCGTCCCGCCCGGCGCGGGCCAGGCGTTCGACCGGGGCGCCGTCCGTTGCCTGGTAATTGCTGCCGGTGCGCCGGTGCGAACGCGCCGGGTTAATGGTCACCGCGTAGGGAGCGGCGGGATTGATCGGCGACAGCGCCGGCGGCGAGCCGCCGGCCAGGCGGAATGGACGGCGGCTGGCGAAGTAACGGGCCGCCGCTATTTCAGCGCCGTCCGCGGCCGCCATCACCAGCGGCGCGCTTTGCAGTCCGCGCGGGTTGAAGGTGGCAAAATCCATGGGATGGTCGCCGCGCCACCCGCGATTTTCCACGAAAACCAGCGCGTCGGGCGGCGCGGCGGCAATGGCGCCCAGGATTTCGCGGCGCGGCTCGAGCAGGGCCTGCAATCCGCGCGCGGCATGCACGCTGAAGCGCAACGGGCCGGCCAGGACGGCCGCCGCCAGGGCCAGCGCCGCCCAGCGCCGGCGCCCGGGCGTCCACCCGGATGCCTGCCGCCATAAACGGGCGGCGCCCAAGGCGGCGCCGGCGATCAGAAACGGGAGAATTTCGAAATAATATCCCGGCCCGGTTTCATGCGGGCCGCGGTGGAAGAAAAAAACATATCCCGCCGGCACGGCGATGACCGGGCCTGCCAGCACCAGCCAGTGACGGCGCGGCCGGCCCGCCAGCAGCAACCCGGCCCACACCAGCAAGCCGCCCGGGAATCCCCATAGCCATACATCCGCCAGCCGCAGGTTGTTTTTTAATATTTTCAGGCCTTTGGCGAGAGTGTGCATGCCGTAATGGCGTTTGCCTAACCCCAGCGCTTCCAACGGCTCGTAATGCAGGTAGGTCATTTTCAGCGGGTGGCCCAGGATCAACTCATTGTACAGCAGCAGCACCGCGAGCCCGGCGGCGGCGCCGGCGGCGAAAAGCAGCGCGCCCCATAGCACGCGCCGGGTGCGGCGCCGCGCCAGGGTCCAGAGCGCGTCCAGGCCGAAGGGGATGGCCAGTAACAGCGCGCTGTAAGTGCGGTTCAGGCATAAGCACCCCCATGCCAGGCCGGCCAGCAAGGCGGCGCCGGGCCGTTCGGATTGCCGCCACAGGAGATAGGCGGCCAGCATGGCGGAGACGGCCAGCAATCCGCTGGTATGGCTGAGCAGCGTGGCAAAGGTGAAAAGAAACCAGGGACTGGCCAGCAGCATGTACCCGGCGATCCGGCGGACAGTTGGCGCCCGGTCTGAATGATTTCCGGCCGCTTGCGCGGCGGCCAGCGCTACCAGCCAGAGGGCCAGCCCGGCGCCCAGCGCTGCGCTGATGTAAGGATCGCCCAGCCAGACGCCGGGCAGGAGGAATAACGCATGGCCCGGGGGATAGCGCGAAACCCAGCCGGTTTCCTCCTCCATGATGATCATTTTATGCCACAACAGGTGGGGGAAGGGAGGGTAGTTCCTGGTCAGCCTGCCTTCCAGGAGCGTGTTGGCCTGAAAAATATAACTCTGCTCGTCCGTTGTCAGCGGTGTGCGGCAGAAGACCCGGACGGCCAGGCCGTGCGCAATGATGATTGCCAGGAGCGCCGGCGCCAGACGCCGGATGATATTTTGCCGCCGATCGTTCAATGCAGTCAAAGTCCTTGCCAGTCCCGCCGTGCCGCGGGGCGGCGGTTCAAGCTTTTTTAAGCCATCCCCGGCCGCAATACCACCGCGCGGTTTCCGCCAGGCCGTCGGCATCGGGGTGCAGGGGCTGGTACCCCAGGCGCTCGCGCAGCTTGGCGGTGTTGAAGGAACGGTCCTTGGTAAAAAACGCCAGGCGCCGGCGATGGATGGGCGGCTCGATGCCCAGGCGCCGGCAGATGGCTTCGCAAATATCCGCGGCCAGGAAAAACGGCCACGCCGGCAGGCGGATTACCCGCAGTTTGCGGCCCAGCGCGCCCGCCACGATGCGCGCCATGCTTTCCAGCGTGATGGATTCGGGGTTGCCGCAGATGAAAACCTCGCCCAGGGCCCCGGGGTGGGTGGCGGCCAGGATAATGACATTGGTCAGGTCGTCCACGTGAATCAAATGGTACAATCCCCGGCTGCGGCCGAGCATGATCATCCAGGGGCGGGCCGCCATGCGGAAGAATTTCAGCAGGCGGGTGTCGCCCGGGCCGTAAATCGCCGCGGGGCGGATAACGGTGAAAGGCAGGCTCCGGGCGCG
This sequence comes from Kiritimatiellia bacterium, assembly GCA_040775225.1. Taxonomy (GTDB): domain Bacteria; phylum Verrucomicrobiota; class Kiritimatiellia; order JAAZAB01; family JAAZAB01; genus JAXGPF01. The sequence goes on from JAXGSX010000221.1 coordinate 4,989, forward strand.
GGCGAACTCTGCCAGCCAGGTTTCCGCTTCCGCCTTGGTGCGCTGGTAAATGTCGCCGGGATGCATGGGGGTGGTTTCATCCGCCGGCGGATGCGCGATGTGGCCGAGCACGCCGACGGTGGAAACATGGATAAAGCGTTGAAAACCGGGATTGCGCAACGCCGCCTGCGCCAGCAGTTGCGTGCTGGCGACATGCACCCTGGCGTACATTTCATCCTGGTATCGCGCCTCGCGGAATGCGGCCGCGACATGAAAGATGTAGGCGGCTCCGCGCGTTGCGGCGTCCACCACCGCCGGATCGAATACATCGCCCCGGAACCACTGCACGGGCACATCCCGCAATTGCTCCAGGTTGGAAGAAGGGCGCGCGATGGCCCGCACTTGCAGGCCGGCGGCTGCCAGTTTGCGGGTCAGCACCGCGCCGGTGAATCCCGTGGCGCCCGTGACCAGCACCGGGGTGCCGGCGGGTATGGCGCAGGGCGGCGTGGCCTTGGCGAACAGCGGCGCCGCGATTTGATTTTCAGCGCGTTGCATGCATAAAATAATCGGCGATCCCCACAGGCGAGTCAAGCCGATAATGCCCGGCAGCCATTCCAGGGCGCGGGAAATGGCGCGGCGTCCCAGTGCGCGGTGCAGCACCATCGGCCAGAAAAACTGCCCCGCGCGCCGCCGGCGCCGGAAACCGCCGGCGCGGAAGGCGGCGGCGACTTCGCGGTGGCGGAAGAGGCGGAAAGTCCGGGTGTTGCCCTCCAGCTTGAGCTTGGCGGGGAATAGCCGGCCGGCCATGCAATTCAGGCTCTGGCTGGTGGGATAATCCACCACGACCGCCTGGCGCGCCACCCGGCATAATTCCTGCGCCAGCGCGGGCCAGCGCTCGCCGCAATGCATGAGGAGGCGCATGCAGATCACGGCCGCGAATTCGCGGTCGGCAAAGGGCAGGGACAGGGGATCGGCCGTCAGGAATTCGCATTGGCCGGCGCGCACGAGATCGTCAATCCGGCGCCGGCAGGACTGGGCGCTGCCGGTGACGGTCAGCCGGTATCCCGCGCTGATCAGCGCCCGGGCCAGTTGGCCGTGCCCTCCGCCGACTTCCAGGACGGCGCTGCCGCGCGGGATGCCGGCCAGGCTTTTCAAGACCAGGCGCTCCTGTACCTGGAGCATCCAGGCGCCGACGGGGCCGGCAAACCGCGCGGCATAGCCTTC
>JAXGSX010000222.1:0-6175 GCA_040775225.1 Kiritimatiellia bacterium
CAGGCGGCGTATGACGCTGAAAATATTTACATTGCCGCCTGGATGCCGTTCGCGCCCGGCACAACGCTTAAGGCGGTCTTGCAGGAAGATAATGTTGAATTGTGGAATGATGAAGATTTTGAATTCTTCCTGTACCCCGGTTTCGAGCCGCAACAGTATTACCAGTTTATTGTCAATCCCCTGGGCGCGCGGGCCAACCTTGCGCAGGTTTTCGATCAGGTGGAAGACCGCATCGCGCTTAAATTCAAGGATTGGTCCCCGGTTTGGCGCGCGCGGGCCGCAGTCCATGCCGGCGCCTGGACTGTGGAGGCCGCCATTCCCTGGTCAACCATCGGCGCCGCCGGCATCCCGCCGCTGGTGCAGTTCCAGGCCATGCGCGGGGATCATTGCGGCGACGAGCCCTCTTATCCCGTGTGGAGTCGGGTCCTGCGCCGCCCTACCGAAGGTTTCGGCATACTTGCGCCGTCCGGAAGCACGGCGCCGGCAATGCAGATTCAGGCGCTGACTTTGAAACGCCTGGATGACGGCCGGATCGGCCTGTCATGTTTCCTGGATGCGCCGGCGGCGATCGGCGCCGTCAATTTAGAGGCCTGGTATGCGGCGCCCGGCTGCCCGGCGGCGAAGGTTGCCGGAAATTTTACGGTGGCTGCGCCCGCCGGCCCGCTCCATTGGACGTTTAACGGGGGAACGCCTGTCAGCGGGCTACACCAGGTAGCGCTGAAAGTCACGCCCGCCAGCACCGGCCTGGTTGGGGCTTGCGCAATTTACAGCTTCCACCAGATGCTGCCGAGCCGTTTCAAATTCACCGACGTGGTCTTTAATCCCGAGCCGAAAAAACTCGCCTGGGGGGCAGGGGCGTTCACATTGAAAAAAGGCCATGTCATCTCCGTGCCAGCGAACGCCACGCCGCGCACCATTAAAACCGCCGACTACCTGGCGCAACGCCTTTACGGTCTGTACGGCTTGCGCCTGGATGTTGAACCCGGCGGCGCCGGCGCCATCGTCCTGGCCGTCAATGCGGACGCGGTCAAGGCCAGGGCGGCCGCGGCCGGCCCCGAAGCCTACCTGCTGGATGTGGCGCCCGCCGGCATCGCCATCACCGGCGCCGGCGAAGCCGGTCTATATTATGGAGTGATCACACTGATGCAAGCGGCGGCCGCACCCAAGCAGCCCGGCCAGCCTATCCCGGCTTTTTCCATCATTGATTACCCGACATATCCCAAGCGGATTATCAACACCTACACGATGTTCCACGAGAAAAAAGACCTTGGCGACGGCCTGGGCGGTTTTGACCTGGATAAGTTAAAAAACTGGATTGAACACTACGTGGCCGGCAGCAAGTATAACCTGCTCTGCCTGTCCTGGGGCGACCAGGTCAATTACCCGTCCCTGCCGGAATTGCATCATCCGCGTAATTTTTCACCCGCGGAAATCGCCGGATTGTACGAATTTGCGCGCGAACATTTCCTCGACGCTTTCCCGGGGGTCCTGTTTGGCGCGCATGCGCCGGCATTTACGCGCCATTTTCCGGACTTGATCGAGGAAAAATACGGGGTGCAGCAGATGGATGTCACCAATCCCAAGGTCTATGAAATAATGGCCAAGGTGTACAAGGACCTGCTGGAGATGGCTGGCGGGCATACGGCGTATTTCCAGACATTCAACGACGAGTGGTGGCACAAATCGAGAACCCAGGCCGATGCCGTGTACAAAGGGCAGACCCGGCAGAATCTGTTTTACAAATTCCTGATGGCCGAATACAATATCCTGAAAGAGCGCCAAGTGCGCATGATTATGTTGACCGACATGCTGCATCCAAAACATAACGGCGGCCCCCCCTTCAATCTCAGCGCCGTGGCGGAAATGCTTCCCCGTGATATTGTCCTGGCTACCTGGTCGGAATCCAATGAGTATTTCGACCGGCTGGGTTTCAAGGAATTATGGCGGATTGACAACGGTTTTTCCGCCCATGCGCGCAAATCCTGGCAGGGCGACACGGGCTTCGGCCGCATTCAGTACGGCTCCGGCGACCTGTTCAATCAGACGGACCAGCAGCGCACGCTGTATTACGCCTTTCATACCGCGTTGCAAGCCGCGAATTACGCCTGGAACAGGGATGAAAAAGGGGCATTGCCCATGGCGGCGTGGACCATGCAATGCATGCCGAGCCTGATGGGGGTGTATTCCATGCGGCCCAACCCGGCCGCCGGCGCCGGCCTGACGCTGCTGACCCTGCCGGGCGCGGCTCCTGAAGTGGCGGACATTTCCATCGCATCCATTACGGCGGTGGGCGATATTCCCGTGCGGCCCGGCGCCGTCAACGCCTCCCTGGCGCTGCGTTTCGATCCCGGGACGCGCATTGCCAGCTTTTACATCCTGAACAACATCGCTCCGCGCGACCAGGCGGCGGTGCGCGAGTTGCATGAATTGTATCGAAAAACTCCCGGCGCGCGGCCGTACGGCCTCGTTGTCGGCCATTACCGTTTGACTTACGGGGACGGGACCGTTACCGAACTGCCGCTGCGGCTGGGCCGCGATATCGCCTTGCTCCGGCATACGCCCGTGGAATCGCGCTACGTGCGGAACTGCCGCGCGGTATGCCCCTTGAACGCGGAACAAACACTGGCCGTAAACCAGTTTGAATGGGTCAATCCCCGCCCGGACACGGATGTGCGGCTGCTGGAAATTGAAAGCGTTTATGATTTCGCGCCCATGCTGGTGGCCGGGATTACCTGTCGGAATACCAAGCAAGATGCGGAGTTCGCATCAACAACCAGGGAGGAATGCCATGCATCCAAAGACTGATACGCGCTGTTTGGGCGGCCTGCGCCCGGCCATGCTGCTGGCCGCCGTCAACCTGGCGGCCGCCGCCATCACCGCCCCGGCGGCGACGTTCTACGTTGCCACCAACGGCTTGGACGCGAATGACGGGCAGAGCTGGCTGATGCCGTATTTAACCATCAGCAACGCCGTGGCCGCGGGCCATGCGGCCGGCGCCGGCAGCGTGGTCCTGGTCTCCAACGGCTTGTACCTGACCACCGCGGAAATCCTGATCACCAACGCGCTGACCGTGCGCAGTTGGAACGAAGGCGCGCCGGACCGCGCCAACACCATCGTCCAACGCGCCGGGCCCAATTTTCACTGCCTTTTCCTTTTGCAGCATCCGGAGGCGCTGGTCGAGGGCTTTACCATCACCAACGGCCAGATCACCGGGGGGTATGGCGGCGCCGGGGTGTATATCAACCAGGGCGGCACGCTCCGCGATTGCATCGTCGCCGGCTGCGTGGCCACCAACGGCCTCGCCAGCGAAGTCGGCGGGGTGATGATTTATCAAACGGGCTTGGTGGCCAACTGCGTGATTGACAATAACCGTGGGTTCCGCGCCGGCGGAGTTTTTCTGTCCGAAGGGGGCATGGTTTCCAATTGCGTGATTATCAACAACACCAACACCTATCTTTCTACGCCCAACGGCGGCGGCGGCGGCATCCGCATCACCGGCGGCGGCACGGCCATCTGCTGCACCGTCACCGGGAACCTGGCCGGGGCGTATAGCGGCGGAATTTTCATCAATACCGGCACGGTTTACAACTGCGACGTCATCGGCAATCAAGCCAAAGGTTTCGGCGGGGGAATTTCCATCTGGACGGAGGGCTATCTTAATGGATGCTTGCTTCAAGGCAATTTGAACGAGGCGGGGCGTTCCGGCGCCCTGTTTTTCTACCAGGGCGGCCTGGCGGAAAATTGCCGGATATTGGACAACCGCGGGAACTGCGGCGGGGGCGTGTATTTTTACAAGGGCGGCACCTTGCGCGACAGCCTGGTCTGCGGCAACATCGCCACGAATTACGGCGGCGGCGGGGCGATGCTGGGCGGCGTGATCGAAAGCTGCACCATTGTCAGCAATATCCGTGATAGCGTCACCGCCACTGGCGGCGGCGGCCTGTACCTGGATTACCGGGTGGATTGGACCTTGCTGGTCAATAACATCATCTACGACAATATTTCAACGATAGGGTCGAATTATTACCATCAGACCGGCACGGTCACCACCGGCGGCTATGTCTATTCCAATTGCTGCGTGGCGCCGCTGCCGGCGCAACAGGCGGACTGCCTGGAGGATGACCCGCTGTTCGCCGATCCCGCCGCAGGGAATTACCGTTTGCAGCGCGATTCGCTGTGCGTCAACAGCGGCCTGAACCAGCCCTGGATGGAAGGCGACCTGGAACTGGACAATCATCACCGGCTGGACCGGTTCAACCGGCTGGTTGACCGCGGCGCCTACGAATACGTATTTCCGGGCACCATTTTTGGCTTTCGGTAAAATTCCGCCAATTCCGGTCAGCCGTCCGTGGCCGCCGGGATGATTGCAGGATCATCAGTTGACAATGGATGCCGGACATGATTCGCCCGCAGAATTGACCACATGAGCCAAGACTCGAATTCCTCACGTCCGAATATTCTTTGGATTACCAGCGACCAGCAGCACTGGAATACACTGGGAATGCTGAATCCCGAAATCAAAACGCCTAATCTGGACCGATTGGCGAACGATGGAACGCTTTTTACCCGCGCCTATTGTCCAAACCCTACCTGCACTCCCACCAGGGCGTCATTAATCACGGGGCTTTATCCCAGCCAGCATGGCGCATGGTCGCTGGGCACAAAATTGCCGGAATCCGTCCCCACGCTGGGAGACCGCCTGCAAGCCGCCGGATATCGCACCGCGCTGATTGGGAAGGCGCATTTCCAGCAGTTGAAAAGCACTCCGGAATATCCGTCGCTGGAATCGAACCCGAAAATGCAGGACTTGGAATTCTGGAATTCATTTCACGGCCCATTTTATGGCTTTGATCACATCGAACTGGCTAGAAATCATGCCGATGAATTTCACGTCGGCCAGCATTATGCGTTATGGATGGAGGAAAAAGGATTCAAAGACTGGCGCGACTGCTTTCAGAAACCGGCCGGAACCAGCGAGCCGCAGCGGCATAAATGGAACATCCCCGAGGCATATCATTACAACACCTGGATCGCCGAACGCGCCGGCGCACTGCTGGATGGATACCGGAAAAACCGCGAGCCGTTTTTCCTTTGGGCCAGTTTCCTTGACCCGCACGGGCCGTATCTGGCGCCGGAACCATGGGACACCATGTATGATCCCGCCAAACTCACCCTGCCCCAGGCGCATGCCGGCGAATTCAACGCCATGCCGGCTCATTTCAAATTAACGCAACAGCATCAACCGGATTTTTCCGCATGGCGGGAGCAATTGGGCAACGCCATGCACGGCTTCGGTTCGCATCTCATTGAGCGACCGTTGCAGGCTAAAAACCTGGCGGTGTATTACGCCATGATCAGCATGCTTGACAAGTATATCGGCAAAATCCTCGATCACCTCGACGAACTCGGACTGCGGGACAACACGCTGGTTGTCTTTACCACCGATCATGGACATTTTTTCGGACAGCATGGTTTGATTACCAAGGGCGCATTCCATTATGAGGATTTACTGCGGGTGCCGTTCATCCTTCGCTGGCCGGGGCATACGCCGGCCGGCGCGCGCAGTCCGGCGCTCTTTTCCCTGGTGGATATGGCGCCGACAACCCTCAGCGCCTGCGGCATTCCGCCGCCTTTCACCATGTCCGGCCGGGATTTCCGCGACGTATGGCTTGGCCGGGCATCCGCCGCGCGCGATCATGTGCTGGTCGAAAACCGGCATCAGCCTACGACGATATGGCTGCGGACTTACGTTGACGAACGCTACAAAATCACGGTCTATCATAACCGGGATTACGGCGAATTATTCGATCTGGAAAAGGACCCCGGCGAATTTCATAATTTATGGAATGAACCGAAAAACACCGCGCTGAAAAACAGGCTGATACAAAAAATGCTTTTCGCCGAAATGGGAAAAGAACCGCTTTGGATGCCGCGCGTTGCCAACGCGTGAATCTATGACGGCCAGGCTGGGGAGCATGGCGGATGGGAGCTCCGTCCGCCGCCGGACGTGGACGCGGCGGTGGGTTGGGGGCCTGAACTTATGAGTTGCTTTCAAAAGTCAGATTTTGAAAGCAGTATTCAGTATCCAGAAGTCAGCAGTCAGTTTGGCACAAGATATAAAACATTTATAAATAACCTCTTGTATTTATTCTGAATTCTGACTCCTGAATTCTGA
>JAXGSX010000223.1:0-6169 GCA_040775225.1 Kiritimatiellia bacterium
CAGGGCGCGGCCGGGATGCGCATCTACCATCCCGACTACCTGCGCCGGCTGGCGCGCCTGTGCCGGCAATACGGCATCCTGCTGATTGCGGACGAAATAGCCGTGGGCATGGGCCGCACCGGGCGCCTGTGGGCCTTTGAACACGCCGGCATTGAACCGGACATGGTGTGCATCGGGAAAGGACTGGCCGCCGGCTACCTGCCCATCAGCGCCACCATGGTCCGCCAGGAGATTTATCAGACTTTCCAGGATTTCCCGGTTGACCGCACTTTTTACCATGGCCATACCTTCGCCGGCAATCCCCTGGCCTGCGCGGCCGCCATCGCCGTCCTGGATTTTTACCGCAGCCACAGCGTCGTGCGCCGGGCGCAGGCCAACGGCGCGGCGCTGACGGCGGCCTTCCGGGAACTGCAGGGTTTGCCCGGCGTCAAAAACATCCGCTGCCTGGGCATGATCGCGGCCTGCGAACTGGAAGACCGCCGCGGGGCCGGCCGGCGGCGGGCGCATGACATCCGCCGCCTGCTGCAGCGCCAGGGCGTTTTGATCCGTCCGCTGGGCAATGTGCTTTACCTGCTGCCGCCGCTGCTGACACCGCCAGCCTTGCTGCGCAAGCTGGCACGGATGCTGGGGGACGCCATTCGCGCCGGCGCCGGTTGACCCTGCTCCGCATTTTCGCGTATTGATTATGTCCGACACCGATCGAAATTCAAACCGCCTGTTGCAGCACAGCATCCTGATGCTGGCGGCGACGCAAGCCGGCAATCTCGCGAACATGCTGTTCCAGATCCTGATGAATCACCGGCTGTCGAACACGGAATACGGCGCTTTGGCGGCCATGCTGGGATTGATCAACATCACCGCCACCCCCCTGGACGCCTTGCGCACCGCGGCCGCGCATTTCAGCGCGCGCCTGCGGTTGAAGGGGGATTCCCCGGCCGTCACGTTGATGGTGCGCGCCTGGCTTCGTAAATTGCTCTGGCCGGCGGCCGGCATCCTGGCGCTGGGGTGCACCGCCGGACCCTGGATTGCGGATTACTTGCAATTGCCTTCCGGCAGCGTCGCGGCCGGGGCGGCCGTGGTGATGGCGTTTTTGATCTTTGTGCCGCCGCTGTCAGGCGGGTTGCAGGGGTTGGAAGCGTTTGGATGGTATGCGTCAGTCGCGCCGACCTGGGGAATAGCCCGCCTGGTCTTCGGCGCCATCCTGACTGCCTGGGTGTCAGCCACGGCGCTGATGGGGTTGGCGGCGCAGGCGATCGCCACCTTGTTCTCCGCCGCCGTCGCGGCGGCGGGCTTGTGGCGCGTTTTGCCGCGTCCGGCGCCGGCCCTGCCGCCCGCCGGCTCTGCCGGCGCGCGCGGCTACCTGATGGGGGCTTTGGGCGTATTGCTGGGGTTTGCTGTCATGATGAATGGCGATGTCGTGCTGGCAAAAATATTTTTTCCCCCGGAAATAGCGGGGATGTTTGCGCGGGCCGCCAACATCGCCCGCGCGGTGGTGTTCCTGCCAATGCCGATCGCCCTGGCAATGTTTCCCAAGGTCGTGGATGCGGGGCCGGCAACCACGGCTAACAACCGCCGCACCCTGCAGTCGGCATTCCTCTATACGCTCGTGCTGGTCACTGCGTCTGTGGCCGTCTGCAGCTTGGCGGCGGGCCTGCTCTGGCGGCTGTTCACCGGCGTTGCCGGAACGGCGGAAGAATTGCGCATGATGCGCCGGCTGGCCTGGGCGCTTGCTCCGCTGGGGCCGGCCTACCTGCTGCTGAACTATGAATTGGCGCGCAAATGCTTCCGCGCCGCCGGCTGGCTGGCGCTGATTGCCGCAGCTTACATCGGCGCCGCGGTCTTGTTTCACCGCACGCCCACCCAGATTGTGATCGCGCTGGCCGGCGCCAGTTTCGCCGCGGCAGCGGTGTTGGCCGCGTTAGCTCACCGGCGGACATCCGTCAGCCCGGCACAACATCGCCGTTAAGATTAATCTGCATTTCCTTGATCGGCAGGCCGGTCAAGCCGGCCTGTATGGCGGCCGCGCGGGCGCCCGCGGCCAGGGCCCGGCAGCAGGGCACTTCCATGCGGACCACCAGCACGGCTGGCGGCCGGGCGGCGGCGAAAATGGACGCCAACTTGTCGCGTATATCGGTCTGGCTGCTCAGCTTGGGACAGGCCACCAGCACGGCCCGGCCGCGGAGGAACCGCCAATGGACATCGGCGGATGCAACCGCGCCGCAGGCATTCAGCAACAGCAATTCCCGGCCGCGGAGAAACGGGGCGCCCGGCGGCACCAGGTGCAACTGCACCGGCCATTGCCGCAATTCCGAAGGAATGGCCTGCCCGGCCGGGCCATCCAGCGGCGCGGGTGTAGCCGCCGGGCGGTCTCCGCCAATCCGCACCTGCATTCCCGGACAGACCGGCGGAGACTGCCGGGGCGGCGGAGGCGGGGCGGTGAACGGCGGCGCCTCCCGCTGTTCGATGCGCAAGGCGCCGGTGGGACAGTCGCCGATACAGGCGCCCAGGCCATCGCAATAATCCTCCTTCACCAGCACAGCCTTGCCGTCCACCAGTTGCAACGCGCCTTCCACGCAGGCCTTGACGCATTTGCCGCAGCCGTTGCATTTTTCACGGTCAATGACGATGATTGGACGCTGCATCTTCGCTTCTCCTCCGCCAGGGGTTCCGGCGGCGGCCGGGACTGGCTCAACGCCGCCCGGCCGCCGCACCGTCGCCCCATGCTTATTTGCCCAAAATCGCCTTCAAATCCTGTTCCGGCGTGGTGAGGGGCATGATATTGAATTTGTCGGCCAGGATTTTCAACACCGGCGGCGTCACAAACGCCGGCAGGCTGGGTCCCAGCCGGATATTGCGGATGCCCAGGTGCAGCAGGGTCAGCAGGATGCACACCGCTTTCTGCTCGTACCACGACAGGATCAGGGAAAGCGGCAGGTCATTCACGCCGCACTTGAAGGCATTTGCCAGGGCCGCCGCAATCTGAATGGCGGAATAGGCGTCGTTGCATTGCCCGCAATCCAGCAAACGGGGTATACCGCCGATCTCGCCGAAGTCCAACTTGTTGAACCGGTACTTCCCGCAGGCCAGCGTCAGAATAACGCAATCCCTGGGAATCTGCCGCGCCAAATCGGTATAATAATTGCGTCCGCTCCTGGCGCCATCGCAGCCGCCGACCAGGAAGAAATGGCGGATCGCGCCGCTTTTCACGGCTTCCACCACCTGCCCCGCCGCCTGCATTACCGCCGCATGTCCGAATCCCACCAGGATGGTTTTCCCGGGACCATCTTCCTGGAAACCGGGCGCCGCCAGGGCGGCTTCAATGACCGGGGCAAAATCGCGTTTGGCGATATGACGCACACCCGGCCAGGCCACCAAACCGCAAGTGAAAATCCGATTTTGATAGGATTCCTGCGGGCGTTGAATGCAATTGGTGGTCATCAGGATCGCTCCGGGAAATTCCGCGAATTCCTTGCGCTGATCCTGCCAGGCGCCGCCGTAATTGCCCGCCAGGTGCCGGTAACGTTTCAACTTCGGGTAACCATGCGCCGGCAGCATTTCGCCGTGGGTGTAAACATTGATCCCCTTGCCTTCCGTCTGTTTGAGCAACGCCTCCAAATCAAGCAGATCGTGCCCGGAAATCAGAATGGCCTTGCCGCGCACCGGATCAATCCTCACCGGGGTCGGCGCCGGATCGCCGAACGCGCCCGTGTTGGCCGCGTCCAGCAGCGCCATGGCCTTCAGGTTGATTTCCCCGCAGCGCAGGCACATGGCGAGCAAGTCATCCGCGCCGGCCGGTTCACCGGCCAGGAAACTAAGCGCCTCGTGAAAAAACGCATTGACCGCCTCATCCGCGCGCCCCAGGATGGCGGCGTGATCGGCATAGGCCGCGGTGCCTTTCAAACCGTAGGTCAACAATTCCTGCAGGCCGGCGGCATCGTCACCTTCCGCCTGGCGCCGCCGCATGATGCCGTCGGCTTCCCCCGCGGCAACCAGCGCATTCAAATCTTCCGGCAAAGGCGCGGGCGCCGTCAATTCCGCCCCTTGCTCGCCGGCCAATTCCCGCGCGGCGGCCAGGATTTTCTCCGATTCCGCCAGAACGGACTGCAGCCGCTGGGGATCAAAATTTACGTTGGTCACCGTGGTAAAAAGGCCTTCAATGACAAAGCGATCAATCCGATCCGCCTTCCTTCCCGCCTGGCGCGCCCGCCAGGCATAAGCGCCGATCAATTTCAACCGGCTGATCAGCAAATCCTGCAAGTTGGCCGTCTGGTTGTCCTTGCCGCACACGCCGGAGCGGGTGCATCCGGTTCCCTGAGCCGTTTGTTCGCATTGATAACAAAACATGATCTCCTCCCAATCCGAATGTTTATACATTACACCGCGTTCATCAAAGCCGCCGTAGCGGAAGCCATATTCTACTCCTCCTTTCCGCCGCCTGGCCGGGTGATTCCCCCGTTCTGGCGGGACAAACGCGCCGCCAACTCGGCGATATTGGTGGTTGTAAAAAACGAAACCAGCCGCTGGTTGACGGCGCGGAACACCGGGGCCAGTAGGCAGTGCCCGCCGCAAACGGGCCGGTGCAGCATACAACCGGCCGGCTCCAGCCGCCCTTCCAAAGCTTCCATTACCCGGCGCAAAGTAATCCGGCCGGGCGGTTCCTTCAAGACGTAACCTCCGCGGGGACCGCGAACGGGCCGGACCATCCCCGCGCGGTTCAGCCGCTGTAAAACCTTCACCAGGTGATTGCGCGAAACGCCCAGGTTGCGGGCCAGCCACACTGTTGAATACACTTCGCGGGGATCGCCGGCCATGACGATCAGCGCATGCAGTCCGATGGAAACCGCATCGGATATTTTCAACAACGCCGACATGCTCCCTCCCCTGTCAGTCCAGCCCGCCCCGGACGGTCTTACAAGCAATCAGGTATACTTATACCACATTTATCTTGCCCGTCAACAAAATTCCGCAATTATTTTCACCTGACTTTTGCGAGGCCGGATTTGCCCCTGAAAACCATCCGGTTTTCAGCGGCGGCCCGGGCCTGGCGGCAGACCGTTCCATGCACGGTTAAAGTATTGACGCCATGCCATGTGTTTGCGGCATCCAGGATGCCGTCGCGGTCGTCCACGCCGAAGTAAAAAGCGTACACGCCGGGAGGCGCGCCGGTCCCGCTGAATATTTCCCGGGCGGGCATCTCCCCCAGCGGGCCCTGGTGCGCGGGGGCCATGCGGCCATCCGGCGAGGCGCGCCATTGCCCGGCGGCATCGAAATAATACCAGCCGTCCGGCGCATGCATCAGGAGCCACCAGTCGGCTTCAAAGCCCGCATATGCGCCGGGATATATTTCCAGCGCAAGCGCATATGACTCATCGGCCATAATTTCCACCGGCAATCTGGAGCAGTTCAGCAGGACGGACGGCCCGGCATCCGCGGCCGCCCAGCCGGTGGCGACGGTGCTGAACACGGTCTGGCTGGACGCATTGGCGGCCCGCACCCAGAAATTGCACCGGCGCCCACCGGGGGCGTCCGGCGCCCAGTATTCCGTGGCGGCGGTATTTACCAGCAGCACCGGCGCGGAAGGCTGGTCAGCCAGCGCGCCCCAGAGGGCATACACGGCGGCGGCGGCCAGCGCATCCATCCCTTCGTCAAACAGGATCGTGACAACTCCCACCTGCGCTGCGCCGCATTTCGCGATGCGGGCGACATGCTCGCGAATCAAGGCCACCATGAAGCCTTCGCCGTAAATGTCCGTCCGGGCCAGGATGGCGATATCCGTTATACCGTCACGCGCCATCATATCTGCCAGGGCGGCGGCCTGCCGCGAGTCATCCGGCGCCAGGCTGCGGCCAAGCCGGCCAGGGTGAAACAAGCGCAGGCCCAGGCGAACCAATCCCCGTAACGGGTGTAGAACGTCAGCGGCATGTCCGCCGGCGGGATTAAAACGCGCCGGCAGACCGTCTGCGGCGGCGCGGGGTGCTTGCCGACAGGCGGCAACTCGTCCACTACGCGGCCATAATTGTCAATGTAACAGGAAATGCCGGTATTGGCGGCGCGTACGGCCGGCGTCCGGTTTTCAATGCAGCGGAAAACGCAATGCGCCATATGCTGGCGCGCGCCCGCCAGGGGATCGAACCAGGCGTCATTGGTCTGGTTCACCAGCAATCGTCCG
>JAXGSX010000224.1:0-6132 GCA_040775225.1 Kiritimatiellia bacterium
CGCCCGGCGCCTGGGGCATACCTGCGTTGTCGCGCGGGCCGACATCCGGCGGCAGGCCCAACGCCGGCGCGTATCCCTGGAAATGGCCGGCCGCGCCGCCCGTTATGATTTTCTCGCCAAAACCGCCCGCCGCCTGCATTGCGACGCCGTGGCCACCGCCCACACCGCCGATGACCATGTGGAAACCATGTTGCTGAAACTGGCCCGCGGCGCCGGACCGCAAGGCTTGTGCGGCATCAGCCGCATGGCGGAGCATCGGGGCGTCAGCATCATCCGCCCCCTGCGCGACATCTGGCGAAGTGAATTGCTGGCATACCTGCGCCGCCGACGGCTGGCCTGGCGCGAAGACGCCACCAATGCCGACCAGGCCTTTTTACGCAACCGCGTGCGCCACGCGGTGCTGCCCATGCTGATGCGGCAACTGAACCCGCGCCTGCGCCAGACGCTCTGGCGCACCGGTGAAATCATGGAACAGGAGAACGAATGGCTGAACGAATTGGTCCGGCCGATTTACCGCCAGTGCCGCATACCGGGGCGTCCACCCATCCTGAACTGCGATCTGCTGAAAGCGTATCCCCTGGCGGCCCGGCGCCGCGCCCTGCGTCTCTGGCTCGCCGAGGCGGGACTGCCGCCCGAAGCTCTCAATTTCGAGGCCGTGCAAAGGCTGGAAAAACTTCTGCCGGCAGGCCGCAGCGGCCGCGCGGCGCACCTGCCCGGCGGATATGCTGTCCGCCGCGAATACGCCTTGCTCCGCATCCACCCGCCGGCGGTCTCCCGCCGCGCCGCGGCCCGCCGGCCGGCAGGACTCACCACAGGTTCACCCTCCAGGCCGGCCATGGCCGACAGCGGTTTTGAGGTAGTGTTAAAAATTCCCGGCCGCACCGTCCTGCGCGATCCCACCTGGCGGATTGATTGCGCCCTGGAACCCAAACCGGCCGCGCTTACAGGCGCGCCCGATTGCGCCCTGGTGTCGGCCGCCCGCTGGCGGCGCGGGCGGATTACCGCCCGGAACTGGCGGCCGGGCGACCGGATGCAGCCGTTCGGCATGCGGGGTTCGCGCAAAATCCAGGATATTTTCAGCGATTTGAAAGTGCCGGCCAGCCGGCGGCGGCACTTGCCCATCCTGGTCTGCCGGGGCGAAATCGTCTGGGTGCCGGGGTACCGCATTGCCCGCGACTGGGCAGTCCGCCCCTCCGACCGGCGGGTGTTGCGGATCAGGTTCATATCGGCGCACGGCCATGCTTGACCCTGCCGGTTAAATGGCTTATGTTTACAAAACATTGCTCAGTGCGCCCGTTATGAATTCATCGCAAGGTTTAACCATGACAGCCAGATACCCGTCAAACCGCCCGCCATCATGACCGCAGGCAATTTCAAAGCTCATCGTCCCCGGCGTTTTTTCAAAATCCCCGCCACGTTCCGGGCGCTCCGCTTTCCAAACTACCGTTATATGTGGCAGGGCCAGTTGGGCCATTCGGCAGCCGTGTGGATGGAGCAGGTAATTCGGCCGCTGCTCATGCTCGAATTGACCGGCGCGCCAATCCAGGTTGGGCTGGTGGTGGCGGTGCGGATGGCGCCCCAGCTGATTTTCGGCCTTTTGGCCGGGGCCGCGGCCGACCGGTACGACAAGCGCCGGATATTGCTGGCAACGCAATGGATCACCCTTTCCATGCACCTGATCCTCGCCGTCCTGATTCTGACCGGCAACCTTCAAATCTGGCATGTTTTTATCACGGCTTTCATTGCCGGGGCCTCGATGGCCTTCAACCAGCCGGCCCGGCAATCCATGATTCCGCGTCTGGTGCCGCCCGATGCCCTGCTCAACGCGATCGCCCTGAACACAACGGCCATCAACATCATGCGCGTCCTGGGCGCCGGGCTGGCCGGGGCGCTGCTGGTATTCATGGATTACGGCCAGGTTTACCTCATGAATGCCGTTATCTTCCTGTATGTGATCTGGGCCACCAGGCAAATCGCTTTCAAGGAATCAGCGCGAAGCGCGCCGGACTCTGCGGCTCACGCCGGACATGCGGCCGGCCTGGCGCGGGACCTGCTCGCGGGATTCCGTTACATGCAGGCCAATGCCGTCGTGCTGCACCTGGTGGGATTGGGGCTGGTGATTTTTGTCGTCGGATCCCCTTACCAGCAGGTATTCGTGCCATTGCTGGCTTTGGATGTGCTCAAAATCGGGCGGGCGGGCGCCGGCGGATTGCTGGCCTGCTCAGGTGTGGGATCCCTGATCGGCTCGCTGGCGATTGCCTCGCTCCAGAAACTGCCGCGGCGCGGGCTGACTTTGATGGCCTGCATCGTATTGTTCGGCCTGGCGCTGCTGCTGCTGGCGTTCAGCCGGTCGGTAGTGCTCTCCGCCACGGCGCTGATCATTGCGGGCATGATGACGACCGCTTACAACTCGCTGAACGTATCGCTGCTGGTGGAAAACTCAGCAGCGGAATATCACGGCCGGGTGTTGAGCCTGCTAAGCCTGGACCGGGGATTCGTATCGCTGGGCGCAGTGATTGCCGGCGTGCTGGCTCAAGCTTGCGGCCCGCTGATCGGCCTGGCCATCCTTGCCCTGGCCTGCATTGCATTAACCTCGGCAATCTGCGCCATGTCGCCGGCCATCCGGAAAATCAAATGATGTCTGTGCCGGTTGACAATTCGCCGGAATGCACGGTCATCCGCCCGCATTTTTCGCAATCGAAGGCCAGCGTGCCGTCGGGATTGATGCCGGCAATACATCCGACGTGGATGCCATCGGCGGCCTGTAACCGGAAAGTTTGATCCAACCCGGCAAGCAAGTCCCGCACCGCGCCGTAAAGCCCGGCGAAACCATGCGCAAAAAACACGGCCAGCACTTCCCGCAGTTCATCGAGGAAATTTTCCAGGACCGCCTGCGGATCAAAGGACCGACAGGCAACCTGCGCCATGGAAGCCGCGGGCCGGCCTGCCGCCGCCAAATCCGCCGCACCGCTGTTCAGGTTCAACCCCACCCCGGCCACCACCGCATCCGCCGGCGGTCGCCGGACAACTTCGCATAAAATCCCGCAGACTTTGCCGCCATCCAGCAGCACGTCATTCGGCCACTTGATGGCCGGCGTCAAACCCTGTTTTTGCAGCAGGCGGCAGACCGCCAAGGCCACCGCCTGGGGCAAATTGGGCAGACTCGTCCGGCGCAAGTCGGCGCGCATGTCTTGCAATGGCAGGAGGATGGAAAAACTCAAGTCCCGGCCGGGCGCGGCCAGCCAGGCGCGGCCGAAGCGGCCGCGTCCCGCCGTCTGCGCCCGGGCCCAGACAACGCTGTAATCCGGGAAGGCGGTCTGGCGCTGCATCAGAAAAGTGTTGGTGGATTCCAGCGTCTCGTAAATATATACACGGAACGGCCCGCGCTGGAAGTCCGGCGCGCGCGCCAGGGAGCAAGGGGATGCCGCACACCGTGCGGCTACTACAGAGCAGTCCGGCGCGCACGCTGCGGAGCAAGGATCGTCGTTTTTGATTACATCCTGCATTGCCCGCAAAATAACAGCTTTGCCGCGCGGCGCAAGCGGGAAATGCGATATAGAGCTTGCGCCGTATATTGCTGTTCCGCTAGACTTCATGTTCCAACGACGCTCATTCCGGTTCAAGCATGATCTTCAAACCCAAACCCAGCCATGCCAGCCTGACCGAAGTCGGCATCCTGACCGGCATCCGCCGCCTGGCCATGCCCATGCTGATCGGCGCCCTGCTGCAAAACCTCCAAAGCCTGATAGACCTGTTCTGGGTCGGGCGGCTGGGCCACACGGCCATTGCCGGCGTGGCGCTGGGTGGCGCGGTGATCATGCTGTTGTTCCCGGGCCTGATGGGCCTGTCCACCGGCACCGTGGCGATGGTGGCGCGGGCTACGGGCGCCCGCCGGACGGAAGAAGCCGGCGCGGCGGCGGCCCAGTCCCTGATCATGGCCGGCATTCTGGGGCTGCTCATCGGCGCGGCCGGCTGGATGCCGGCGAAGGCATTGCTGCGGCTGCTGGGCGCCGCTCCGGACGTGATAACGGCCGGCGGCGTCTATCTGCAGATTTCGCTCCTTGGCAGCGTGACGGTTTTCATCCTTTTCATCGGCAATGCCGCCCTGCAAGGCGCCGGCGATACGCTGACGCCCATGTACATCATGGCCGCCAGTAATGTGCTGAACATGCTGCTGGATCCGCTGTTCATTTTCGGCCTCGGGCCGCTGCCTCCGCTGGGCGTGGCCGGCGCGGCTGTCGCCACCATCTGCTCCCAGGCTTTGGCGGCTGCGGCCCTGCTGGTAGTGCTTTTCAACGGCCACGGACGGCTCCACCTGCGGCAGCCTTGTTGGAAAATACAGCCTTCGCTGGCCTGGCGGATTGTCCGGATCGGCATCCCGGGCTCGGGACAGATGTTGAGCCGCAGCCTGATGGGCGCAGTGATCATGCGGATTGTCGCCGGTTGCGGCACCACCGCGGTGGCGGCCTATGGGACCGGCCTGCGGTTCCACATGATTATCCTCATGCCGGCCTTCGCCCTGGGCGCCGCGGCCGCCACGCTGACCGGCCAGTACCTGGGCGCCGGGCAGCCGGAACGGGCGCGCCGGGCAGCCTGGGCCGCCACGGCGATTGACATGATTTTCATGCTTTTGGCCGCGGCAATCATTTTAGGCTTCGCCCCCCAGCTGATCCGTCTGTTCAATGACCATCCCGACGTCGTGAAAACCGGCGCGGAATACCTTCGGGTAGTGTCCCCGTTTTACGTTTTCGCGGCGCTGGGCATCGTGCTCAGCCGCGCGCTCCAGGGCGCCGGCGACACGCTGATGCCCATGGTGATCACCATCCTTACGCTCTGGGGCCTGCAGGTGCCCGCGGCCGTCTGGCTGGCGCGCATCTGGCAGCCGCCCACCATGGGTATCTGGATCGCCATGGCCGCAACTTCCATCACCCAGGGCCTGCTGATGGCCGCCTGGTTCGAAACCGGCCGCTGGAAAAAAATCCGGGTGTGACGGCCGCTAAAAAACAACCAGCAAAACGGCCAGCGCCAGCATGGCCGCGCCCATCAGCAATTTCGCCCGCACGACATTCACTCGGCTCCATTCCGCCAGCCGGCCGCCGGAAACCTGCCAGCGCGCCGCCAGCATAAATACCAGCGCGGGCGGCAAAACAAACATCAAGTTGTACAGCAGCAGCAAGCTCCATACCCGCGCGCTGTCCGGCTGGCGGCTGAGGTAAAACAATACCGGCCCGTAAATCTGGCCGGTGCAGGGCGCCTCCAGCAATGTCACCAGCGCTCCCGCGGCAAACAGACCGAGCCCTGTCCGCGCATCGGCTGCCATCCCCCAGTGCGCCAGGCGATGCACCCGGTTCCGCAGCCAGGCCGGCAATTGCAGCCGCAGCAATTCCGGCCGGCCGGTGGATTTGAATATCCAGGCATCGCGCAGCGAACCCGCTGCCAGCAGCAACAGGCCGGCGGCCACCGCCCAGCGCAAGACCTCCCCCAGCCAACGCCAGGCGGCCAACCTGGTGAATATGCGCAGGATGCCGAAACCCAGCAGGAGATACGCCGCAAATACTCCCGCACAGAAACACAAACCGCAGAACCACCAGGCCGCCGGGCGCCGTCCGCGCAACGCCAGCAGGCTGGCGAGAAATATTATGGTCGTGAAGGCACAGGGATTGATGCCGTCCGCCAGCCCCGCCGCCAGCACGGCGCCCACGCCCATGCCGCGCGCGAAGCGCATAGCGGCATCCTCCGGGCCGGCAGGGCCGGCCGCCGGCGGCGCGGCCCCATCCGCCGGCAACTCGTCCCATGCCGCCAGGCTGGCCAGCAGCCGGCTTTCGATTGCCTGCCGCCCGCCCAGGTAAACGCGCGCATTCAAAACCGCCGCGACCGGGTGGGTATCGGTGACGCCCAGCGCCTGCTGCAATTCCAGCAACCGCCGCAACCCGGCGTCTTCCCGCAAGTCATATTCCCGCACCGCGACGGATGGAAACGCCAGGCGCGCATCCGCCAGCATGGTCTGACGGAGGGTCTGGCATTCGGGGCAGTTGCCGTCGTAAAAAAATTCCAGCGTAGCCGGGCCGGCGGACGCCAGGCCGGCCGCCGCCGCCCAGAACAAAATTGATATTAGCGGTATAAATATTTTCA
>JAXGSX010000225.1:0-6103 GCA_040775225.1 Kiritimatiellia bacterium
CCAGAGCCCCCGGGGCTGGCATCGGGTTAACCGCGCGCCTGGATTTGAAGGGCCGGCGCGGACTTCAGCGCCGCCGGATTGTTGTCTTCAGCAACGATCCGCTCCAGCCGCAACTGACCCTGACCATGGAAGGCGAAGCGCTGGCTCCCGCGGGCGTGTATCCCGCCAGGCTGTTCTGGGGCAATATCCGCGGCGATCAGCCGGCGGAACGCACGGCCATGGTGGAATTCCGGGGCGCGGGCGCGGGCAGGGTCACGGGCGTGGCGATCAACCACACGAACTTTGCGGCCGATGTGGCAACCGTGGCCGCCGGCCAGACTTACCGTATCGTCCTGCGCGCCATCCCGCCCCTGGCGCCGGGCCGGTTTGATTTGCCGGTGCTGATCCGCACCGATCATCCCCGATTCCCCGAGCTGGCCCTGCGGATGTCCGGTCGCGTGGTGGCGGCCGTCTTCGCCATACCCGACGAAATCGTGTTGGACTTGCCGGCTGGGGCGCCCGGCGAAACTCCGCCAACAGGCAATGCGCTGGTAATCCTGCGGGCGTTGGATAATGCGCCCTTCAAGGCGCCGGAAATCATACCGCCGGACGCCGGCATTGCTGTGCGGCAGCGCCCGCTGTCCCAGGGCGGTGTGCGCCTGGAATTGAACAACATCCCGCTGACGCCGGATTTGGACGGCGCCCGGGTGCTGATCCGGACCGACCATCCGGATGTGCCCGAAATCGCCATCCCCTTGCGCGTCCGCACGCCAAGGTAGGGCGGCCAGTCCCTGGCCGCCGTCTGCGTCAAGGTCGGGCGGGCGCATCGCCCGCCGGCCGGGCTGAACTACTTGCCGATGTCGCTCTTGTTGAGCTCGTCCATGCTTTTTTCAAGGTTGCTGTTGATGGTGTCCGCGGGTATCTCCCCGGAGGCTTTCAAATCCTGCCAGGCGAGTATCCAGGTCACGCCCACCATGTCGCCATGCGCCGCCGGGCCGTAACGGTTGAGGTACAACGGCGTTTCCTCGCCGGATTCCTCGTCTTTCAAATTCGGCACTCCGCGGTTTTCCTCGTAGGCGTGGTTGCCGCTGCCCCAGGTGTTGTTGAGCTTGAACCACACCGACCCGCCGCGGGAAGATGTGTATTCCAGCGTCACATGATGGCCTTCGAACAGTTTGTCGGAATGCACCTTGCAGGACATGGTGGCGCCGTTGGTCATGACGTCCAGCGGCTGTTCATCCCACTTGCCGTCGGTGTCCTTGTCTTTCAGGCGCAATTCCGAGTCGGTGAGGTTTACCAGCACCACAGTGGTTTCCTGGTGTTTGGCTATGGCCAAGCCGGCCATACCGGCCCACACGATCGCCGCAATACCGCAAACCGCAATCCGTCGCGCTTGTTGCATAAAACCTCCTCTGGTGACACGAAACCGGCGCGCAGCTGCCGTTCGGGCAAATGCCTGCGTGCCTGTTTGATGTTGCCGCCGCAATTTATACTACCATGGCCGCGGGAAGATCAAGCGGAAATTCCAGCAAGGCCGGGCGGAGGCCGGGATTGCGCCCGGCGACGGCCGCCAGGAATCCGGGCGCCGGCGAAAAAAAACTGATCCGCCAGGAATCGGCGCCGGGGCCGGCGTTCCAGGCGGCTTCGGTCTTGTTCGTAAAGTCGATCTGCAGTGTCCGGGGCGCCCGTGAAAGTCCGGTGCCGATGGCTTTTAAACAGGCCTCCTTGGCGGTCCAGTAATGCAGCAGGAGCTCCGGGCGTCCGGCCGGCGGACGGGATTGCACCCGGTCGCGTTCCGCCGGCGTTAAAATCCGGCGGGCCAGCCCCTCGGGGTTCCGGAAATGCCGTCGGCGTGATTCCACGTCCACGCCGACGGGCCCGCCGAACCCCACCGCGATCAGAATCATGCCGCGCGTATGCGCCAGGCTGAAACTCCAAACCGGCGCGCCCGGCTGCGGCGCCAGTTCCGGTTTTTGATGCGGGCCAATCGTAAACTCAAAATCCGCCGGCGGCCGGCCGGTATAATGAGCCAGGATAATGCGCAAAGCCGTGCGCCCGGCCAGGTATTGCCGTTGCGCCGCAAGGTCGGCCATGGCGTTTGCCCGGCGCCGCTCATCCTCGGACAAAAACGCCTCCCATCGGGACGGAAATGCGGCGGCGGCATTCAGGCGCCAGACCGCCGCGCCGCCCGGCGCGGGCGCAGTAGCGGCAGTTTCGTCACGGAGTTTATGCATGGTGTGCGTTGTTCAGAGGGGCATCAGGTTCAACGGTTGTTTGAGGTTGGAGTTGGCTGAACCCTGAACCTCCATCAACCCCTGAACCTCCATCAACCGTTAATCCCTGCAACCTTCGCATCCGTATGGCTATTTGGAGTTATGCATCAGGTTGCGGGGAATTATATATCCCGGGGATGCAAAACGCGCAAGCGTATTCTGCGCGCGGCGCAATCCTGATTCCGTCTGCAGCGCCCCACGGCGGCATGTATATCAGAGATATGGGAGGGCGCGCGTGCCTGCCCTGAGCTTGGCCGAAGGGGCCCGCGCGCCGTCTGCTCCGCCTGTAGGGCGCTACGACTTGGCGCAATCCGTAGCTTGACGGAGCGGGATGCGGCGCATCCGAAAGATTGGGCGGCCAGGCCCTTGGCCGCCGTTGCCGGGCGAGAATTCCGGAAAGAAGCCGAACGCCGCTGTTATTCCCCGGGACGGCCATCACGGCTAATCCGATCATTTAAAAAATCTGCGAAATAAACTTGCACATGGCGTAAAATTTGTCAGAATTCCAATAGATGGTCAGATGCGCCTGTTGGCGCGGGGTTAACCATGCTCGGAAAGGAGCGCTTTATGCAAGTGCCGGAATGGGTATTGACGCATGCGCAGGAGTACATGTTTTTCGACCTGATCATCCAGTTGCTGAATGCGTTGTTGCTTTCCTATATCGCCATCATGCTTATGCGCATCCGGCGGCAGACGGAAAAACCGCAATCGTAAGCGCGGCGGCGGGAGGCGGCATGGGCAATACGGGCCAGGCCCTGTTGGAGTATGCGCTGCTGACTTCCATCGTGGTGGTGGCCGGGCTGGCGTTTTACATGACCGGCTGGTTCGAGGGAGTTCAGAACTACGTGTATGACATTTTGCTGGGTGTAAGTTTGCCGCTGCCATGAGCGGCGGCGGGGGTGAAATTGCGGTGAAAAAATTGTGGAGGAAACAGTTATGAAAACGCTGCGCGGAAAATCTGGGCAGGCGATGACGGAATATGTCATCATTATTTGTATTGTTGCCGTGGCCGTGCTGCTGGTCGTTGGCGTCTTCGGCACCAACGTTCGCAATCTCTTCAAGTCCGCCAATACCAGTCTGACCGCCGGCCAGGCGCAGAAAGCCGACATGAAGGACGAAGGCGGCACCAAGGATGTGCGGATCAGCGACTACAGCGACTAAAAATCCGCTTGCGCCGTCCGGCGGCATGCCGGCCGGCGCCAAAAAAGGTTGGGCATGTCCGAGGTTGATTTTGCCTGCCTGGCGCTGTTGCTGCTGCTGGGCATACCGGTCGTGTATTTCGATCTGCGCCACCGGGTAATACCCAACATCCTGACCTACGCCGGCATGCTGGCGGGGTTGGCGGTGTTGCTGGCGTTCCGCCGGGCGGAATTCGTCAGTTACACCCTGGCATTCATCCTGGGATTCGGTTTTTTTTACATTCTCTACATGTTCGGCTGGATCGGCGGCGGCGATGTGAAATTAATGGGGATGGTGGGCATCCTCATGGGTTTGACGTTCCTGGTGAATGCCCTGGTGTATATCGCGCTCGCCGGCGGTCTGGTTGGTTTGGCGGAGATTGCCGTAAGGGCTTGGCGGCGCCAGTCGCTGCGGGGTGTGCGCATTCCGTACGGGACGGCAATCATCGCCGGTTGTTATTATGCCGCTTTTCAACTGCTGCTGGCGGCGGCGGCCGGATAACATGTGCATCTCATCCAAATCGCGCGGATGGCTTGCGGCCGGCATGGCCCGGACGGCGTCCGGCCAGGCCATGCTGGAATTCGTGCTGGTTTTCCCGATCGTGCTGGTGTTTGTCATGGGCATTATCGAGATGTCCATGCTGGCGGTGGCGCACCAGGTGGTGAATTATGCCGCCTTTTGCGCCGCGCGCGCGGCAATCGTCAATGGTGCGTATGACCGGGCCGCCGTGCTGGCGGCCATGACCCTTTCGCCGGCCAACGACCTGGGCGGCGCGGCGCCGCCGGGCGACTTGCTCAGCAAGGTGCAGACGCTGAAACTGCGGTATGCCGCCGGCCGCTTCAAGAA
The DNA here is from genome assembly GCA_040775225.1 of Kiritimatiellia bacterium. GTDB lineage: Bacteria > Verrucomicrobiota > Kiritimatiellia > JAAZAB01 > JAAZAB01 > JAXGPF01. The sequence continues at coordinate 4,278 of JAXGSX010000225.1, forward strand.
TTCCTTCTGGCAGACATATGTCTGGATTGATTGCTACAACCAGGGCGGTTCGCGCATCCAGCGCTTTACCTCCCATTCCAGCAGTTCCCTGCCCGCGGCCCTGCCGGCCTCCACCGACTACGTCAAGGCGGGCGTGTTGTACCTGTACCGGCTGCAATTTCCGGTGATCGCCACCATCGTCAACCTGGCGGGAAAATATTACAGCGCTGCCGGATCGGGCGGCGATGTCCAGGACATTTTTTACGTGGCGCCCGAGCCGCAGGTAGCGGACATGCCCTATGATCAATGGAGCGAAGCCAGCAAAGTTTCGCAGTCATCCGGCATGACTTATATTCCCATCGTGAAATGGTGCCTGATGGGCAAGAACTGATTTTTATGCCGGGCAATGAACAACCGATGCAACCGTTCCGCCTGCTAATTATCCGCGCGCGGCTGGGGGCGCTGCTGCTGGCGTTGCTGCCGGGGGCGCGCGCCGTATCCGGCGCATGCGCGGATTGCCCGCCGCCGGCTGCCGCGTTTGCGCCGGCGCTGCCGGTGTATCCCGGCGCCCGGGAATATTCGGAAAGCCGGCTGTTTTTCGAAGACGGTTTTTTGTGGCGCGCGGGTTACCGGGCGCCGGCCGGCGCGGCGGCGGCGGCGGAATGGCACCGGGCCGCGCTGGCCGGCGCGGGCTGGATGGCCGGCTCCGCGGAACAACAGCAGCGGTTGAACGAGTTTTTCGACCAGCGCCCGGGCGTCATGACCGCGCTGCGCAAGGAAGATGTGACGGCGGTGGTTGCCGCCTTCCCCGTGGAGGGGGCCGGCGAAAGTTATGTGATGCTGAATATCCGGTTCCCCTGGCGGCTGGAAGGCGGACCGGGGAGTTTCGGGGAAGCAGGGCCTTTATATCCCGCCGGCCGAGTCTTGCTGCGGATGTTTCAGGCCGGCCCGGGGCAATATACCGCCTACGAACTGGCGGAATGTCCCGATGGGCCGGGCGCCGTGCTGCCGTTCGTGGCGGGGGAATTGGCCGCGCGCGGGTGGTCGGCCGACCGGGAGCGGGCGCTTTTCAGCGCCCAACTGGGATACGACGACCATATCCGCATGTTCCACAAGGGCGAGGAAGAAACTTTCGCCGTCATGGCCGTCCCGGGCGGCGCTTTCAGCTGGCATTACGTGTTTTTGAAAAAAAAGGAACCCACGGAGAAAGGATCGGTCGGCAATGAATAAACGTCTGGCGCTGTTCGTGGCGGTTATCATGGGATTGATGGCGGTATTTTTAATCCATGTATACATTAAAAACATCCAGCGCAACGCCACCAAGGGCATGGAAGAGGTGACCGTCCTGGTGGCCGCCGAGGATATGGAAAAAGGCGCTATCCTCACCGATAAGCGGGTGGCTTATCGGCCATATCCCAAGAAATACGTGGCCGACCGCGCGATCGAGCCCCACGCCGCCGGCGCGGCCATGGGCGCGCAGTTGAAAGTCGGCATCGAGCGCGGCAAGCCGGTTTTCTGGTCGGACCTGGTCACGCGCGCCGAGCTGGATGCGGGTCTGGCCGGCGATCTGCAGCCGAACATGTGCGCCATGACCGTGCCGGTGACGGCGATCAGCGGCCTGGCCGGCCTGCTGTCGCCCGGCATGCGCGTGGATGTGCTGCTGACCATCGGCGCCGGCTGCCTGGAAAAACCCGCCCCCGCGCCGGCGGCGCCGGATGCGGCGGCGGCCGGCATCGCCGCCGGGGATGTCAATGCGCTGAAAGCGACCCTGTCGGCGCCGCCCAAGGGTCCCGCCGGCGCGCCGGCCGGGGCTGACAAGAAAAAGAAGACCGCCATGCTGCTGCAGG
>JAXGSX010000226.1:0-6095 GCA_040775225.1 Kiritimatiellia bacterium
AAGAATTGGAATTGATCGCGCTGAGGTAATACACCAGGCTTTTCTCCAGGGTGAACAAGTTCAGCAGGTACTTGTTTTCCATGGCGGTGCTGATCTTCTGTTCCAGGGAATCGGCAATCATGTTGATCACTTTCAGGTGTTCGACATAATGCTGGATCGTGCGGTACACCAGGCGCAGGGCCAGGTCCAGCAGGGAGTGCACCCGGTTGAACATTTTGCCGCTGAAAAGCTGGATTTCGTCGGACAGCAGAACAATCAGCCGTTCATGGAAGAGAAACATCCCAACCGAGCCCACCTTGAAGAGAAACTGGTCGCGGGAGGAATAGTTTTTCGGGCGCTTGAAGATCATGGCCACGTGGTCTTCTTCGAATTCCAGGCGCGACAACTCGTCGGGGTCGAGGGCGGAATTCATGGTGTGTTCGTCCAACTTGTAAGTGCCCAGCAGCAGCTTGCGCTCGTCTTCGTCGGGTGCAATGTACACCAGGACATTGCCCGGCTGGCCGCCGCTTTCCTGCAAACGGCCGTCCCGCAGTAAATATTGTTTTAACATAAGCGTTCAGTGTCCGGCGTTCCGGCGTCAAACCTTAAAACCGTAAAAATTGAAACTTTCAAAACGTGAATTTTGAAAAATCAACTTAAAACAAGCCGCAGATACCAGGCGTCTTGGGCAGCACAACAGACTACTTTTTAACGATTAAAATACCGTTAGTCAAGCGGCATTTTACCCTGCCGGGCCGGCGGCATCCGCTCCGCGCGGCATATTTTGCGTGCATCGCGCCGCGCAATCCTCTAAAGTTTGCCGGATAGATTCGGGACAGGCGTTTTTCCGCCCTGCCAACTGGAAGGATGATGATGGAGACCGATTCGACTTTGTCGCGCCGGCTGGAGCGCACCGCCATGTTGGCGCTGGCCGCGGCGCTGCTGATCCTGCTTTTCGGCCGCGGCTTGATGGATCCGGACGAGGGCCGCTACGCGGAAATCTCCCGCGAAATGGCATCTTCCGGCAATTGGATGGAAATGCGGCTGATGGGTTACCGGTATTACGAAAAACCACCGCTGGCCTACTGGCTCACCGCCTCGGCCATTGCCGTTTTCGGCGCCCGCGATTGGGCGGCCCGGATTCCGCTGGCGGTGAATCTTGTCTGCATGGCGTGGTTGTTTTACCGGTTGATGCGCCGGGAATGGCCGCCCGGTTGCAGCCGTTGGACACTGCTCCTGGGCGCCGCTTCGCTGGGATTCACCGCCGGGTTTACGCTGGTGATGACCGATCCGTTCCTGGCGCTTTTTTTCGCTTTGACTTGCAATTGGGGTTATCTCTGGTTTTTGACGCCGCCGGAGGAGTCCGGGCGCCGCGCCCGGCTGGCCGCCGGGGCCGGCGCCGCGGCGGCGTTGGGTTTCCTGACCAAGGGCGCGGTGGCGGTAATGCTGCCGGGCGCCATCCTGCTGGCATGGGCGGCCTGGGAACGCCGGCTGCGCTATCTGCGTTTTTCTTTGTTTGCCTGGTCCGGCGCGGTTTTCCTGGCAATTGCCGGGAGCGCCCTGCTGCTGATCGAACGCCATAACCCGGGGTTTTTCAGGCATTTCATCTGGCATGAGCATATTGCCCGCTTCACCGGCATCCGCGAATTGCAGGGCCATCCGGAACCATTCTGGTTTTTCGCCTATATCGTACCTTTGTTCCTGGCGCCATGGACGCTGTTTCTGCCGCGCGCCGTCCGGATGATGGCGGCGCGCCGCGCCCCGCAAACCGATCGGCTGACCCGCCTGCTGCTGGTATGGTCCGGCATCGTGGTGTTCTTTTTTTCCGTCAGCACGGGAAAACTGATGTCCTATGTCCTGCCGGCCATGATGCCCATGCTCATCCTGGCGGGCCGCTGGGGCATCGTCGAACCGTTTGACGGCACGCCGGCCGACCGTCGGCTGATCCGCCTGGGAATTACCGGAGCGCTGCTGGTCATGCTCGCGCTGGTCGGCGCATGGATCGTGAGTTATGCGCGCATCCTGCCCCATGCAATGGAGCGGGTGCGCGGTGTCAGCATCCTGGCGCTGCTCCCCCTGGCTATCTGCGGCTGGCCGGCGCTGCGCCGGTTACGCGCCGGACCGGGCTTTCAGCCGCCGCTGGCGCTGTTGAATGCCGGTATCCTGCTGACCGCGGCCTTGATGCTCACGCCGATCCCCGGCCGCAGTTTCAACGTCACGGCCCACAAGAATTCATCTGTGGTCTATCAAGCCCTCGCGCGGCAACTCGAGCCGGCCGACCGCGTAATCTCTTTCTGGTCGTACCGGCCGGCGTTGGCGTTTTATACCCGGCGGATTTACCGCCCGTACCAGAACCGCAATGAAATGCTTTTCGGGATGCGCATGGAACCCGGACGCCCCGCCGACATGCAGCATCCGGACGAAGTCCGGGAGTTTTCCGCCGGCGCATCGGGCCGGATTTACGCCCTGGTTGATCCGGACCACTTCGTCGAGCGCTTCCATGAACTCGGGCTGAATTACCGGGAAACTGATTTGCCGCGCGACCCCCAGTCCATAGTCCTGGAAATCCTGCCGTGAAAGGCCGCGGAAATGGCTTGTCACCGCAACGCAAAAACGCTAGATTGCCGCCATGACGGATTCCATCGAAAATAATCCCGGCGTTTCCGAATCGGACATCCTGAACGCCATTGCCGCCTTTGAAAAAATCCTGGAAGCGATCCCGAACGACCGCATCTCCCTGGAAACCCTGGCCGACGCGTATGACAAGATCGGCGACCGCGAGCGCGGCCGCAATTACCTGCTGCGCCTGGCGCAGGCGCTGATCGAGGAAAACGACGAGGATGCCGCCCGGGACCTGCTGCACCGGCTGCGCGCCTACGAGCAAAACGATCCCGAAATCCAGGGCGCCATCGCCCGGATTGAAAAAATGGAGCCCGAAAAAATCCGGGCCATGGTGATGGACGCCGCCGAACAGCCGCCGGCGCGCACCTCAAACATTGCGGCGGAAATTACTTTCGCCTGGAATTTGCTGCAGGCCAAAAAACTGACCCAGGAAGAATACGCCGGCGTGGTGCATGACCTGACGGAGCATTCCGCCAAGTCCGCCGACATCACCGTTTCAACGCTGCACGTCCTCAACGACCGTAATTTTCCGGGCATCCACGACGCCATGGCTTTCGCCGCCGGCGCCTGCAATACGCCCATCATCAGCCTGGCGAACTTTGACACGCCGCCGGAAACCGCGGCGCTGCTCCCCCTGGATTTTTCCATCCGGCGCGGGGCGATCATTTTTGAATTGATGGGCAACGACGCGCTTGCCGCCGTGCTCAACCCATACGACGAGCAACTGGCCATGGACATCGAAGACCTGACGGGCAAACCGGCCTACCTGTATCTGGTGCACCCATCCGACTTCGACGCGGCCATTGACAAGATTAAAACCGCGCGCAAGGAAGCGGAACAAACCGCCTGATTCCTCAATACAAGGTAGCGCCCACCCTCAGGAAACGCGTTTCGCCCTGGTAACGCAGCAAAACGCCGTCTTCCTGGATTTTCAGCAGGGTCGCCCCTTCAATATCTCCGCCGTCGAAAACCATGGTGTTGTTGATCCGTGCCGCGCCTTCTCCGGGCACCGCGCTGCACAAGACCCCCGATAAATTCAAGCGCGGCCATATCGCTGGCGGCGCGGGACTGGCGGCAACCTCCGCCGGCGCCGCCGGCGCTTCCGGCGCGGGCGCCGCAACATCCAGAGCCGCGGCGGGCGGCGGCGGCATGACCGGAGCCGGCACGGGCGATTCAGCCGCCGATACCGGGGCGGACGCGCTTTCCGGGGCCGGGACCGCGGGTGTCGCCGTTTCTACCACCACTTCCTGTGCAGCCTCGGACGCGGCGGGCGCTGCCGCCGCCGGCGCAGTTCCTGCCGGGCCGGGTGCAGCATCGGCCGGAACATCTACCGGCGGCGGCGCAACCTTCGCGGGAACTGAAGCCAGAGCGGCCGGTTCCGGAGAGCCGGCCGGCTTAGCCGCCGGCCCCGCATCCCCTTCAGACAGGAAATGCCGCCAGGCTAAGAGCAACAGGCCGATGACGAGCGCCAGGATGAACAAGACTGCCAGAACAACGCCCAGCATGCCCAGCCAAGGCCGGCGCGTGATCTCGCCCGGCGCGGGATCAACCGGCGTTTCATCCGGCGATGCTTCCGGCGCCGGCACGGACTTGCGCAGGGACAATCGGGTAGCTGGCGCCGGCGGGTATTCCGCCGCCGGACGGGCATCCGCCGCCGGTACTGGCTCCGTTGCCGGCGCATCAGGAGTGCGGCTGGATGCTCCCGGCGGAACCCCGTCGCCGAATTCCGCCTGTTGCCTTTTCAGGGCTTCCTGGATCAAGCTCATATGATTCCCTCCAACTGCCGGATGGCTTTTTCAACGCATGGCCCGTCAATCGTCCGCGCATTCGCGACATAGCCGGCCAACAGGGTGATATCGCACAGGGCATTCACCAGCCGGGGCACGCCCCGCGAATATTCGTAAATACGGCGCAACGCTTCCGGGCAAAACAATTCGCCGCCAGTCCAGCCGGCGGTCTGGAGGCGATGGCGGATATAATCCCCGATTTCCTGTTCGGTTAACGGCAGCAAATGGTAACGGACGGTGATGCGCTGGCGCAACTGGCGCAATGCCGGCGCCGCCAGGCGCTGTTTCAATTCGGGCTGTCCGCACAGCACTATCTGGAGCAATTTATGCTGGTCCGTCTCGAGGTTGGAGAGCAAGCGTACCTGTTCCAGCACGGCCGGAGTCAGGTCCTGCGCCTCGTCAATGATCAAAGCCACGTTATTGCCGTTGCGCAGCTGTTCCAGCAGAAAAACATTCAGGCATTCCAGATATGCCAGGCGGTCGCGCCCCCTGGTGCTCAACCCGAAATCCGCCAGAATCGCCCGCAACAACTGGTTCTCCGTCAGGCAGGGATTCAGCACCATGGCCGTCTGAATCGTGCTGGCCAGTCTGGAGAGGACAGCCCGGCAAAGGGTGGTTTTGCCGGCGCCGACTTCACCGGTCAACTCGATGAAGCCCTTGCGCTGTTCAATGCCGTACACCAGGTGATCGAACGCCTCGCGGTGCCGCGGGGTGAAAAAAAGAAACCGGGGGTCCGGCGTAATGCTGAAAGGCGCTTCGTTGAATCCGTAATATTTAAAATACATACGTCAATCATGCCGGTGGCCGTGTTCAACCGCACCGTGGCCGTCCGTATCGCCGGCATGGTTATGTTGGCATATATGCCGGTTGTGTGCAAGCAAGTTATCCAGCAGTTCGGCCGCCGACGGGCGCGGCTGCTCGCCGCGGCGCAGGGATTCGAGGCGGGTGCGCGCGCCGGAGCGCGCCGGGAATTCGGCCAGGATGCCCGCGTACAATTCCGCTGCCAGTTCAGTGTCCCCCTGCAATTCGGCCAGCACGGCGCGGTACATTCGCATTTGGGCAAGGTCCAGCCGGGCATCGTCGCCGTCGGCGGGCAGCGGGCCGGGCCAGAGGCGCAGGCCGGCGTCGAGCGCCCGGGCCGCGGCCGGCCGGCGGCCAAGGCGCAGCCAGAGACGGCCCTGCTCCAGGAAAATCCGGTAATCGCGGGGATGGTGGCGGTAAGCTTCGCGCAGCAACTCAATGGCCAGGTCCGGCCGGTTGAGCTGTTCGGCCAGCCAGAATGCTCCCACCGCGTAAGCCGTCACGTTGTCCGGATCCATCCGGATGGCGAAGTAAAGCCAGGGCGCCACCTCCGCCATCTCGCCGGGATGCAGGTGTTGCTGCATCCGGGGCGCAATGGCGTCGTGCAGTCCGCTGAACCATCCTTGAAAAGCCCGGGGCGCCGGCCGCGAAACCCCTTTATGAAAAACATTGTCCGCCTTGAGATACAAACGGCCGCCCAGGGCGGTCCGGCTGCCGCCCAGCAGCCGCAAGAGCGCCGGCGTGCCGGCGCCGCGGGGAATATCCGGCGCCGCGCTGCCGGATTGGATGAAAATCAGGCAAGCCAAACTGAAGGCCGCCGCCCACAAGGCGCCGACCCAAACCAGGGAATGCATCTTAGATGTGCGCATGCCCCACCCTCCCCGTCTTAAATCCGCGCGGCGCGTG